>JAJRXD010000143.1 GCA_024276465.1 Deltaproteobacteria bacterium | reverse complement strand
ACTGAAGCTTCAGGACAATATCAGGCCGCTCCTTTTGGACTTTATCCATATTTCTCATTATAGAACCATTTATACTGTTCAACAGGTTATAAGGGTTCAGTTAACAGGGGAGAATACCGGTAACAAGTTTATACAGATAGTTAACAGCATCTTCACCTAAAAGCCCCCCGCTCAGCAGAGCCAGGAACTCCTTGTAGTCCATAAAGTCAGGGAAACTCTTCTGCCACCAGTCGATATATTTCCGGACCCCTTCTCTGTTCAACTTGCCTTCACGTATAGCCTCAGAAATTGCGTTGGCTGCTTTTCGGCCGGACATCATCGAACCGGTGCATTCTGCTTCGACTGTCCACCCGGCATCCCCAACAATGAGAACATTATCTTTAAATGGGGTCGGGGTAGGAGACCATATGTTTGCCACATGGGCGTGCCGTCTTACCACAGTTGCATCAGCAAACCAGTGTGAAAAGGGACTGTCCTGTATGGCATGGTCAATCACCTCTTTATAATCAATTTCAGGGTGTGCAGGGCCTCCGGCATAAACCCAGTATTCATCTTCACCGTACGGGCTCAGCCCAACCCACAGCATGATAGGGTATTGTGTTGATTTGTGGAAAACCAGCGGATAATTTATCGATTCAGGATAAGGCGGTCTGACACCTGTCATATAATAACCAGCACCCTTAAGTGTTCCGTAAAACATACGTTCCCTGTTAAGATTAAGGATGCGCATAAGTCGCGAGTTTATGCCGTCAGCAGCAATGGTGAAAACCCCTCTGAATATCCCTCCCTCAGCAGTAGCAATCTGGTTAACATCACCTTCACGTCTGTGGGCAATGACATTGGTTCCGGAAAAAACCCTTACTCCGCTTTCCTGAACATCCTTAAAAAGGCCTTTTAAAAGTTCATGTTTGTTGTAAAAAGCCGAAAGGCGGGTTTTGCTGCCCCCCTCTTTGTTCTTTTCGTAATTGCCTAATTTTATGCAATGCTTTCCATCAGGTGTATAAATGTGCCAGGCATAAAAATTTTTATACGGTCCACTGTAAGGCACGGAAAAATTATTAACTGGAAATACCAGACGGCGCTGTTTGTCATCAAAATACATACGTTCGCCAAAGTAATACTCATCTTCTATGGCAACCATTGTCTGGCAGCTTCGCTGAATTGCAGTGATACTGTCTTTTCGCTCCAGGAGCGCAACGCTCAACCCGTTTTCACCAGCTACTTTTGCTGCCATGAGACCAGCAGGCCCGGCTCCTACAACTATTACGTCATATACATTATTTGACATTCTATTCCCCTTGGAAATTAGCGACTCAGCAGAAGGACTTTTTTTATGAAGTCGTTATCTGTATGCAGGAAAACCTATCCTTGTTGCGGGTTTCATCATAGCAGTAGCCTGTGCAGGTGTAAAATTTTCAAGCTTTTCTGCCAGAGACGGCCTCTCCTTCTTTATTTTATCCATATACGGTTTAATCCCGCGCGTTATGTGTCCGTAGAGATTAAACGGGTTTATTGACCAGAAAAGTTTCTGTGTTATGGTTTTATGGAGATAGTTAAGCTCATCTTCTGAAAAAATTCTAAAAAAGACTGCATAACAGAGAAAATCCCTGTAATCATGTGTTTCAGACCAGTTGCGCTTCCACCATGAAATATAGTTTTTAACACCATCCCTGTTCGGCTTCCCCGTGTGGAGTGCTTCACAAACAGCATTTGCTGCCCTGTGGCCTGAAAGCAGCGCTCCTGTGTTCTCTGCTTCAGCAAACCAGCAGCTATCACCAACAAAGATAATATTGTCCATAAAAGGCTCTTTTGGTGGCCCCCATGCACCTATAACAGCACACCGCTTGTGGGTAACTTCTACATTTTTAAACCACCTGCTGAAATTACTCTTTTTGGTAAAAAAGTCGAGTCTTTCATCACCGTTAACATAGAGCCAGTACTCATCTTCACGGTAAACGCTGGGAAGCATACAGAAATGAACAGACCCAAGTCCACCGGGACTGTGGTCATAGGCATTGCCCATACAGATCATTTCAGACCTGTCAAATTCCACACCAGTAACATAGTAACTTATTGAGCTTGCCGTAAAAAGGAATACCCTGTCACGGTTAAGGCCGGTCAGCCTTGCCAGCCTTGAGTTGATGCCATCAGCTGCTATGCAGAAGGTCCCGACAAGCCTGTCTCCCTCAGCTGTTTTCACCTCAACCCCTCCGGAAACTCTCCTGACATACGTTACGTTACGTTCCATGTAATAGTCCACACCTGCGGCTATACCCTCTTCGAAAAGTCCCTGAAGCAAAGCAGTTTTGTCAAAAACAGCTGCTGCAACCCCGGCTCCTGATGAATTTGCCTCATAGTCCCCAATTTCAATCCTGTCCTCTGAGTTTGGGGCAATAAAATGGCATGCGTAAAACTCTCTGTAACCGCCTTTGTAATTCACCGAAAAATTATTTGCAGGAAAAATCCATTTCTTTTTTTCTCTGGAAAAATGCATTCTTTCATTATAAAAGGAATCCATGTTCATGAGAAACATCTGGGCACATGACCTCTGCACCTTGTCAGAGCGGCTTTTACGCTCTAACAGAGCCACCCGAAGCCCGTTCCCAGCTGCTGTCTTTGCTGCCTCAAGGCCTGATGTTCCCCCTCCTACAATAACCAAATCATATTTTTTTGCCATTAACCAACTCCCGGCATTTATTAATTAATTAACTCTTATCAGGTTGTTGCCCAAACAAAAATCCCTTTGAGCGTCCATTAAAAAAATGTTTTTGATGAATAATTCATGGAGAAGTGGAAGATAAACAATCTCAACTGTTTGCGGTTCGAAGAGCGAATTTTGAAATTGCCAGCGATCAGACGACAATCTGAAAAGCTCCTGTACACGGCACGCAAATTAGAGAAAATGAGACGCGCCTGCCTGAACTCAATCGTCAACCCTTAAAAATCAGCCAGACCAAACTCCTCCATATCATAACTGAAACCGGAAATAAGCTGCCAGGTAGCCCCCCCGTCACCTGACCGGGCAATGGTACCCCTTGCTCCTACAATTACTCCGTTTTTATCATCACAGAACAAAACATCCCGCAACCAGAATTTTGTTTTAATTGCCTTATCCTTTACGGTCCAGGTCTTCCCGTTGTCATCACTCATCAAATAGACTCCCTTGTTCCCCACTACCCATGCTTTTGACCCCCTGAATTTGATGTTATACAGTGGTTTATCCGTGCCGGAGTCTACCCTGGACCAGGTCTTTCCCCCATCTTCCGTCTCAATAATAATACCTTCCATTCCCACAATCCATCCTTTGTTTTTGTCCTTGAAAAATATTCCATACAGTGCGGGAAGAGGTATTGCCCAATCTGTCTCTTTTATAACAGGGACAATATCCTGACACTTCTGGGGCTGCCATGTTTTTCCACCATCACCCGTATGAAGAATAGTGCCGAATTCTCCAACAATCCACCCGGTTTGGGTGTCCACAAAAAACACATCATTATAAATCGTATCCTGCGCTTCCATCTGGGCAGTCCATGTTTTGCCTCCATTGTCCGTATGGATAACAGTGCCGAATTCTCCAACAGCCCAGCCATGCCGGTCATCAAGAAAAAAAAGATCCATGAAGTTGTTTTCCGTTCCGCTTTGCTGAGCAGTCCATGTTTTGCCTCCGTCAGAAGTATGAATAATCACGCCTCTTACTCCTGCTGCCCACCCCTTGTTCTTACTGGCAAACTCAATACAGCATAACAACTCTTCAACCCCTGTCTTCTGTTTCTTCCATTTTTTTCCTCTATCAGAGCTGTGAATAATTGTCCCGTAGTTTCCACTTGCCCATATGTCTCCGGAATCAGCGCATGCTAAACTGTGAAGGTTTTCCGTGGTAACAAACTTGAATTTTGGCATCTTTATGGAGGACTGGTCAAACTTGCCGCACCCCGCAACCATCACAAGAACAAGGCCTGAAAAAACAAGGCATCTGGGAAATTTCTTTATCATTGTAAACTCCTTAGTCCATCAATCGTATTGTAAAAAACTCCTTTTTATCTCTTCCGGAGTTAAGGCGTAAGCCTTTTATGAAACATTGGCTTTTTTTACCCTGTGCCTTTGCCCAATCCATTCGCGCATAAATGCGCTCCTACATCTGTTTTGCATTTTACTTTGTGCCTGGATGTTATTTTAAACTTTGAGTTTTGACATTTAAAATCAATTTAATAGCTCTTCTGCTTAAGACTCTTTACCTGAAACAGATCAGTTCGTATTTCAGCACCAAGCTCCAGCATCTCACGCTTGCTGTCGCTGCCGTGAGACCGGATGTAGTCCATGATGTGCTCAGAGTTGTATGATGGTGTCTTCTGGTTGCCAGCTGAGGGATATACGCTGTAAAACATCTCATACATCTTCCAGAACTCTCCCTGCCTGTTATACATTGTCTTGAAATTCATCTGCCATGTCTCAGGGTCTAAATACCATATCTGTTTGCTGTAAACATAATTCTTGTTCTTGTTTTTAACTTCAACCACCCAGTGGTTGACCCGTTCCCTCTGCACACCGCTCCAGAACCCCTGCCCCTTTATCCTCTCAAGCTTGTCCCTGTCCTGGTGCCTTGCAACGAGAAGATCTGCCCTGCCCTTTGCGCTGTAGGTGTTATGAATAATGGATGTGTACCATCCGTCATGGTCATCATATATCATGTCTGTTCCGTCAATGGTGTCTGATCTCTGGGTCGATGCATAGCGTCTGATCCGCCTGAACATGGCTGTATAGACCCACAGGTCTTCCAGCCTTTTGGGATTTATATACTTTATCTCAATCATTGTGGTATCAACAAAGTCTGCAGGTGCTGCATGCCGCTGAAAAAACGACCGGGCAATTCCCCGCGGGTTTTTTTTCTTGGAAAAAGCCGGTATTGGCTCCACATCGTACCTGCCGATCCAGTACAGCTCCCATCTGTATTGGATTGTTTCACGCTCGTTTCTGCTTCTGCAGTCAATAACATTCCCCCACTGCTTTTCTCTTGATGCATCTCCTCTGGTATTGCCGTCAAAATTCCATGCCATTTCAAGCCCTGTTTTGGGCTGCGGAAAAGGAATACCGGCAACCTGGCCGTACCCTGCTATCATTCCGTTTTCTTCAAGCTTGCTTGTAGGTGCATACTTCATTGTTGCAGCAATTTTTCCTTTTGAAGTCGGGTATTGCCTGTACGGAACAACCTCACACCAGATTGTTTCTGCTCCGAACTTTTCAGGCTGGGTCATGGCAATGTACACTCCCTCATGCAGAAATTCCTTGATCTGATCTATATTTTCTTTTGTTATCTTTTTTCCTGCCCATGTCTTTTCCCACTGCCTGAGTTTGGCAAGCTCTTGTCCCTCATAGCTTGGCACCGGAAATTTTATCCCTGCTGCAAAAACTGCATCAAAACTGAATGTTAATATCACTAAAGCAGATAAAATTACTGTATATACTCGTTTCATCCCATCCTCCTTTTTTAACAGTTTGAAATTGTCCCCATAAAGAAATGTCATCTAAAATTCATATCCTATTTTAAGATATATAAAATCTTTATTCTCTGCATTTGCCTGATTGAAGTCCCAGGGATCTTTGGCATAAAAGTACATGTAACCTGTCTCATACCTCATGTGATAGCCTGGGGTCCAGTTCACTGTCATTGCCACATAACCAAAGTTTGCGGTGTTATAAAGGGTACGAAGTACCTGAGTCAGCTCATTATTCCAAAAATGCCAGCGCATCATCAGAGTGAAGTTTGTCTGTGAACGGTCCTGGTAGGCAAAAGTGCTTCGAATCCTGCTTACGTTCCCAAGCCTCTCCTGCAGGAAAAAACCTATTGAGGTGTCAACCACACCTCCCGATCCCCACAGACCCTGAAGCCAGTCATACATTATGGGAACATCATATGTGATACCAATGTTCACCTGGTCCCTTTCTGTTGTGCCGACCATGAGTTTTGCAAATGATGGGCTGGGATCAATACGGTCGGAAAATGCAGTTATCTGGGGAACCCCTATCTCATAGGATATCTCGCCGCGCAAAACCCCCTTAATCGGAGGGATAAAGCTCTGGCAGCTCACACCTATGGCATCAAAAAATTTATACTCCCATGCTCCTCGCGGATGATTAGGTGTGGGGCTGCTGGTTAGACGGCTTACAGCCAGATTGTTCAAATACCCGTTTATCGTACTTGTGTTAATGTTTGAAAAAGAAGGCTTCCCTATATTTTCCCTGTTGGGAACAGGGGTTTGATTCATCCCGTGATACCAGCTCACTGTCCAGTCAAGGTTCAAAAACTCTCCTAAAAGCTCTACCTCGGAATTTCCGCGCAGCCTGAATGCAAAAGAGGAATTTCGCATATTAAAGGCTGGCTGGGACGAACGCCACATTGCGTTCACTGCTCCACCCTGACCAAAAGGCCTGTTTGGATCTTTGGGATCAGGCGGGGCAGGACCACTTCCCATGGGGGTCCCCTCCCTCGGTGTTCTAACGCCTTCAAAATCACCAGGTATCCATATCCATTCAAATACAAGCTGGCCCGGAAGGTCTGAGTTGTAAAACCCTCTCATCATCCAGAGGCCTATCTTCATCTCATCCCAGGGATCTATTCCGGGTGTTGTGTATCTGAGGTCAAGTGGGTTTATCCTGTCTATGGTTCGCACCATCTCCACCTCGCTCCAGAACACTATCTGCTTGCCAAGACGGATGTTCCATGGCCCCCTGTATATATCCACATACAGTTCATTTATCCAGTCATCCTGGTCATAATAAGGCCCCTGGTAAAAATGCCGGTTCCTTCGGCTCACACTGTCATGTCTCTGATCGTCAAAATCCATAACAGAGTCATGCCACCAGCGGAAAAACCCGAAAAGATTTACCTCAAGCGTGTCGTTTTCCACTGCCTTATAAAGAAGCTCAAGGGTTGCCTTTGCCTTCATAAGCCCGAACCTGGTGTCCGAAAATTTCTTATCCTCAGGTTTTATCTTTGTCTGGTACATGGCAAATTCATACAGACTGCCCTTCACCCTCAACTTATTCTCAAAAAAGTATATGGCCCCATGGCTCTGCTCTGTTGTCATTAATAATACCGGAATAAGAAAAAAGAACACGGCTGCTATAAAAGACAAACCTCTTTTTTTATGCATTATAAGCCTCTCCTCCCCCAAATATTATGTTTTTAGACACCCGGTTTCTGCCCTCCATCAAAACAGGCCTGACAAAAGCATGTGTCGTTCATGCATTCTTTTTATCAACAGAAATCTCTGTTATAAATTTCGGTTTAAGAATACAAACTAATGTTGGAACAAGAAACAGCGCGCCCAACATATTAAGAAACAGCAGGATGGCTAATAAAGCCCCCATTTCCGCCTGAAACTTAAGCGCTGAAAACAGCCAGATAAGCAGCCCGATAGTAAGGGTGGTGGCTATCTGGATAATTGCCTTTCCATTTGTCAGCAGGGTCTGGTAAATAGCCTCACTCAGGTCCGCACCTGTTTTTCGTTCTTCCACAAGGCGGCTGATAAAATAAATTCCATAATCAACTCCAAGACCTATGCCCACAGATGCTACAGGATAGGTGTTGACAGTAAGCCCTATCTGATACGCGCCCATCAGGGCAAATGTAATAACATTTGAGACAGCAAGCGGTATGGTAAGAATTAAACCTGCCAGCAGAGATCTGAAGTTAATAGCACAGAACAGAAAAATTCCGCCTAATGCAAAAATAAGGTTCCATATCTGGGCCTCGGCTATTATTTCACGCACCCCGGCCTGAACCCCTACAACACCTCCGGCCAGCAGCCACTTGCCCCCGGGCGGAGCAGGGTTGTTCGCTATATATTCCTTAATGTCCCCTATCAGACTCTCAACCGTTTTTGGCATTTTATCACTGCAGAATATCACAACATTTGCATACTTATCCTGCAGGTCAACATACCTGTCCCAGGTTCCGGGTTCACCGGTATACACTAACTTTCTCGCAATAAAGCTCAGCACCCTGTCTGTTTTCGGGAGGTGATTCCATTGGGGGTCATCTTCATAGGATGCCATCAGAAAACCCGGAAGAGTGCTTGCAATGGAATTTGCAAAAAACACCTTCGGGTGTTTGGTTATGTATCGCTGAAACTTGTTCATTGCTCGAAGCGAGGGGCCTGATGTGGCAAAATCACCACCCTTTTCTCCCTCTAAAATCACATAAAGAGGGTTGAGCAGAGGCATGCTGAATGTTATTCTGAAGGCATCCTTGTTGTACCTGTGATCAGGCCACAGGATTGAAGAGCCTGGCATAAAATCCCCTATCTCTATCTTTTCCGCATAATCCCAGCCGACAACAACAATAACAGCCGTTATCACTGCAACATACCATTTGCCGCGTCTCGGTATCCATCTGCCGATCATACCGAGGAATCTTGCCCTGAAGTCCCTGTCGCCCTGGCTCAGACTTTTTTCCATATACTTTATCATCCGCTCCGATTCCGGAAGGCATGAAAGGATAAGGGGGGTAAGCATGACCGAGAGGATTACCGTTGCAACGCACCAGAAACTGCATGTTATGGCAATATTAGTAAGTACGGGGATTGTTGCTATGGAAACAAGTGCAATACCAATGGCATCAGTAATAATACTGGTAATTCCCGGCAGCAGCATGTTTTCAATGGTAGTCACTGCTGTCTTTTTTATATCTCTTGTTACAGCATACTCTTCGAGATAACGGCTTATACACTGCATGGAATGACGCGCTGTCATAAGAGCGATGAGAAACGGCAGAACAAGGATCAGCGGATCAAGGTTAAAACCCATCAGGGACATGAAACCAAGTCCCCAGACAGCACTCATTGCAGCCGTAACAACAGGAATAAGCACTGCCCTCCTGCTTCTGTAATAAAAATACAGAACCACAATAATTCCAACAATGGTCAGGCCTAACACCAGCAAAACCTGCGTCATAAGATTTTCGATATAGCCAAGGTGCATTGGCTCTCCGGCTATATTTATTATGTGATTCTCGTCCTCGGTATGCTTCCTTATACTGCTGAGCGCATTGAACACATCTGTATAGTTAATATTGTCTTCAAAAAAATCCACCATTATAAGGGTTTTTTTGCTGTCATAGGATACATAACCCCCGTAATACCGTGGGTTACTGTAAATTTTATCACGCAGTTCCTCCATCTCCTTTTCATCCTTGGGTACATCAGGAAACATGAGCGGGCTGATGAACATGGTGCCTGCTTTAAATTTAAAGTCCTTCATTTTTGACACAGCGATAGACCTTATCTTGTATGGATCAACTCCGGGAATTTTTTCCAGTTCGCGGGTGATCCATTTCACCTTTTCCAGGGTCTTTTTATTAAATATATCCCCCTTTCGCACCTGGACCATGATGAGCACCTGATTAGCTCCACCGAAAATATTACGAATTTTATTATGAACTTTTATGAAAGGATGTTTCTGGGGTATGAGTTCAGAAAAACGGGTTTCAACAGAAAGGTCTTTTAAAGCATAGAGAAAAAAGGCTGTAATTACAGCAATTATTACCAGGGCTATTCTACGGTACTTAATTAAATTTTCAGCAAATTTTTTCAATGTGTTTCTCCCGTAACTATTTTATAGGCTGTTTCCATCTCAAACTAAACAGGCTTGTCCTGAAACTTTAAAGTCAAACTGTACTCATAAGGGGGATCCTCAAGAGAGAAAAGGATTCCGTGAATAATTAATACTTCCGCCCAGTTAAACTCATCATCATCAGAAATTGTTAAAAGCGAGTTTAAAGAGGTAAATGGCGTAAGTCCGACCTTTAAATCATATGAGGGGCGACCAAACCCCTTAATAACACTGAGATACATATAAACAAGTTCTCCCCTGGTATCTCTCCTGGTGAGACTTGCTGTAAAGTTACCAAAACCGATGAGAGTCACGGGAACAATTCCAAAATCCATGGGAAAACTGAGATCCGCCGTGACTGTCTTGGTCTGGCTGTTTTGCAGGACAATAAAATCAAGATCAGACTGAGGCATAATCGATGCAAAATCCTCGGCTTCAAAAGCACATACACTGCTGACACTGCTAAAGGTTACAAAAAAGCCTGTAATACAAATCATAAATAGTGCTTTTTTCATTATGTTATCCTCCTCATTTGATTGGCTGGGAAAAATAAGAATTTTATCTTTTCTTTTAACACTTTGCATTTCGGCGACAAATATTGTTCACGCTCAGCCTTGTCCCTTACAGCATACACAGGACATGGATTTCTAATAAAATTTGTTAAAAATCCAGTTTTACCTTGTATTCGTAAGGCGGGTCTTCGGGAGACAATAAAATTCCATGTACAACAAAACCAAATCCCCAACCATCAGACACCATTGATTTTACTTTTACCAGTACCGGCGATACTGCCACACTTAAGTCCGACCGGGGGATTGCAGAACCATAGAAGTAAATATAAACCAGTTCGCCTGTAGTATTGGTCTTTGAAATACTTGCAGAAAAAACACCGTTTCCTATAAGAAGTACCGGAATAATCCCAAAATCGAATGTGGAGTTTAGTTCTGCATCTACTGTTTTAGACTGCTTGCCTTGCATCACTACAACATCCATATCCATAGCAGGTTCAATCAGTCGCAAATCAGAGGATTCAGAAGCAAAAACAGTGCAAAAACTGCTGGTAACTGAGAAAAAGCATGTTAGGCAAATTATTAATACTGACTTTTTCATTGGTTGTGTTTCCCCTGTTTTGTTAATGTTTCAAAAATGATAATTTAAGACTGATTATTTTATCACGGTACTTTATTAAAGCAAAAATTTTACCAAGTTCTAATATTTTGAACTTCAAACTTTTATATTCTGGAAGTATTACAAACTTTGCTGTTTGTCAAGTTATTTGTTTGAATAATGAGGCCTGCAAACCCCTCTGCCCGATGTTTTTATTTTTGAACTGGTTTGCACCTGTTCTTTTTTCAGTTGCATTACCTCCAGCGGATTCAAAAGCATTACCATATCGGAATTGCCCATCGTTTCCCAGTTCAGAAGTTCACACGGCACTGTTTCAGAAATCCATGCCATGGAGATATGCAGGTGTGAAAGCACCTGAGCATTTTTCCTGCGCCCATCTGCTATTTCAGCTATCACATCCCCACCTTTCACAATGCCCCCCTTTTGAACACCATTAACCGGGGTAACATGCCCATAAACCGTATGAAGCTGCCATCCCCTGTCATCATAAATTTCATGCCTTACGTACATGGATTTCCCAAGAAAATCATCATGAACTGCTGCTGTCTCCCCGCTGTACATAACAGGGATTTTGGTTGCAGTATCAAGTGTGTGAATTTGTCCATGTATATCCATGTACAACAAAACATCAACACCTTCATGAGGCCTTGAGCGGCGCCCTGCATCACCCCACCATTTTTCCATGGAATTGAACAACATTCCCGGACAGAAAACCAGGCCAGAAAATCCGGCTCTGTTAAGTCCATTACACTTTACAAAATTTTTACTGAATTCTGACTGCACTGAAATACTGCGGAAACTTAACAGGGCGGGGCTTGCACCGATACGCGGCAGAAAGACTTTTTGCGAAATCATCAGGAATTATTTTTAAAAAGATTATCTAACGGATTAGGCATTTTTTTCCACACACGTGCATTGCCCTGCACGTCCCTGAAAAAAAAATATTCACAAAAATTGGATTTGCTCTTTTCAAGAACCCTTTCAGCCTGATTTTCCAGACACTCATTGTAAGCACCCGTTTCATGAAACCTGCAGTTAAGGCAGCAGTGCAAGTCAGAACAGCAGGCAGGACACGTGTCAGCTCTGCCGATTGAATCAGCCCCGTCAACAACATTTTTGCAATGATGGCATGCTTTCATAGTTGTTTTGCCGGAAAAACATCCTTTGTAATCTGCAGTTCAAAAAACTTTTTGAGGCATTATGGCTTCTTATCAATCGATACTTCCTTTGCCCGATCCTCACCGGAATGCAATTTGATATTATGCCGTACTTTTTCTATCTGCCTGTCAAAATCAAAATCCGGGTCGTCGCTTGGTGAATGACAGCGGCGGCATATCTGTTCAACCACACAGTTAGAGCATGTTGACCCCAGACTGACGATATAATCCTGACCCTTTGCCTCTGGCTTGTTTATGTGCCTTTCTCCAGGTCCGTGGCAGGCTTCACACTGAACACCCTCACGCCCCGGCTCGGGATAGCCTCCGGCACTGTTAACGCCGGTATTATAACGAAACTCAGTCTCAGGCGACACTGACCCTGCCCTGCTGGTTTTATGAACACCGGCATGCGCGGTTTTTTTCCAGTGGTCATACTCCTGCCTGTGACACTCTTTGCAGGCTTCGGCACCAACGTACCTGGCCGTATTATCAAAAACATTCTGTTTCTCCCGGTACTTTCTGACAAATTTCAAGCGTTCTTCACGGTTCATTGCTGAAAGGTCAGGCGCATTGGAATGAACAACCTTTGGGAAACGTTTGGCAAAAACAAAGTTAAGGGACTGTTTTTGGGTATGGCAATGACGGCAAAAATTCTCCCAGTCTTCTGCTGTTTTTTTAACGGGTTTGTCTTTATTAAAGGCTGAACATGATTCATTTCCAGCCCCATGACATGCCTCGCACTGTATTCCTTTCAGGTACCTTGCCCGTTTATTTGAAATTTTCAGACTGTATCCGCCTTTCCTCCCGAAACCTGTAACATGGCATGGCACACATTTCAAGTCATCCTCTTTTCCCTTCCTGACAAGGGATTTGAAAGCATCTGAATGCCTTGTCAGACTCCACTGGATATGCTCCTTTTCATGACAAATCCCACAGCGTTGTTCACCGGAATACCCCACATTAAACAAAAGCGGGGGATTGGGCAGCCCGGCCAGCTTTTTGAGTTCCATTACATATATGTCTTTCAGATAGGGATTAAACCCTGTGTGTATGGCATTGATACGTCCATCGCGGTCAACAACAAAGCTGGTGGGGACCGGGCCTGTGTAAGAAGGGAAAAGAGAAGCAATTTTTTTTCCATTGCTGACAATTACAGGAAACAGATATTTTTTTTCTTTTACAAACTGACTGGTAACCTTTTCATTCAGAATACTTAGTGCCACTATTTCAAACTTGCCTTTAAGATCACCAGAGCTGTAAAGGCTGTTCAAAAAGCCCAGTTCATTTCTGCAATTTTTGCACTTGGGAGAAAAAATTGTAATTATAACAGGTTTTTTTTTAAAAATTTCTTTAATCTTTATTGTTTCACCGTTTAGAGCCTTACCCTCGAAAACAGGCACAGGAGGCTTTATCCCCAAAACCGGCGCGTCTTCAGGTATGTAGCCGATTTTCAAATATCTGCTTGCAATGGCGCGCCAGGCATGCGAAATATTAAGGCTTCTGGACGTTAAAGCCCCCCCTATTCTTTTACCTTTTTTGTTATAAATAAAAAACCCGGTTTTGCCCTTGACTTTATGCCTTGAGGCAAATTCATGGTTATGGTCAAAAAAAACAGGAAAGGAGATGTTGTTGTCCTGATTAAAACTCATAACTTCCTGTTCCAAGTCAGGATTAAGAGAAAGGCCTGCAACATTAAAGTTGTATTCATTCCGGATCTTGTAGAAATATTTTATCATGTCAACTGCTTCATTAAGATGCTGTTCGTTGAGAGAATAAAAAAAGAGCACAAGTTTCTTCCCATTGTACTTTTTAATGTCAAACTTCATGGAGGAAGGACTGTTAACACCGGGGCTGAAAGTTAGCTCACCACCAGATCCCGCAATATAAGGAACAGGTGATACAAGGAGCACCATCAAGTAGAAAACAATCACAAATTTCAGTGCAACTCTGTTTTTTTTAGTCATGGGCTCTTAACAAAGCCTGGGGCTCTGTCCTTACTTGGTTGAAATTATTAAAAGTAGAAATAATAGAAAGAAAAATATTATATGTCAAGGAGTAAGGATGCAAATAATGAATGTGCATCTGCTTAAAAGTTCCTAACAGCCTCAACATGAAACTGAATTAAAACTTCATTGGCTACTCGAAAAAACAGCAGTGATGGATTCTTTATGGCAAAATCTCTCAGGTCCAGCGTTGTTTCACCATCAGCAATAAGCCTGTCGTCTAAAAAGCTGGCATTGATTTTTAATGATATTTTTTTTGTTTTTCCGTGAAGAGTAAGCTCTCCGCCTAAATCAAAGGGGAAAGGGGTTGTTGCTTTTAAATTTGCATAAACTTCTGGCTGACCCTGTTTTTTCTTTATTTCAGTAGCACGAAAAATAATTTCAGGAAATTTATCAATCTCAAGAAATGTTTTCTTCATCCTGCGATTTCTAATACCATTTTTTGTGTCAATATCATCCGGATTTATTACTATTTGAACATCCGGTACGGAAAACAACCCGTCAGGAGATACAAGCATTGATATACTGCACTGCATTTTTGTTACAGAGCCTTTTGTATCATGCGTATTTCCCTTCAGCAGGAAGGAGATTCTGCTTTTCCCCTGGTCAAGCACAAACCGCCATTCAGATGCTGAGGAAAAACCGCGGGTTATCTTATCACCTGTTTGGATTGGTTCAGAACCAGCAGATGCATTCTGAAAGCAGGCTGCAAAAAAGAGAGAAAAACATATATAGCGTTTCAAGTTGAAAATTTTCATTGTGTGCTTTTATTCCATCGGTATTTTTTCAAGCGCATCATCCAGGACTGCTATGACTTCATCTGCGTTGTCGCGCGTTACAACAAGCGGTGGCTGGAATGCAAGAACATTTCTTCCCACCCCTGTTTTTCCGACAAATATTCTGCGGTCTTTCAGATATTCCAGTATCTGGTCTGTCTCCTCCCCTGCCGGCACTTTGTCCTTTTTAACAAGTTCTGCCCCAAGCATTAAGCCCATCCCACGAACATCACCTATAATATTATATTTATCCTTTAATTCCAGAAGTTTCTCCCTGAAGTATTTTCCAATCTGCCTTGCATTTTCCTTGAGATTTTTACTCTCGTGCTCGTCAAGAGTTGCAAGAGCTGTCTCGGCAGTAACAGGGTTTCCCCCAAAAGTGGAGGCCCCTGGACGTGTATAGGACTCTGAAATTTCAGAATTTGTTATGAAAGCACCCACCGGCAACCCATTTGCCAGAGACTTGGCTACAGTAAGAATATCAGGTGTAACACCCCAGTTCTCAATGGCAAACATTTTCCCGGTTCGGCCAAAAGCGGTTTGAATCTCGTCACAGATAAAAAGCATGCCATGTTTTTTTGCTATGGCAGCTATTTCAGAAAAATAATCCGGTGGTGGAACAATTATCCCTCCATTTCCCTCAACAGGCTCTGCTATAAAAGCAGCAAAATCATTAAAAGAGCCTGCCTGTAATACCTTTACCATTTCACGGGCACATGCAAGGTCACATGCCGGATACGCCAGGTTCAGAAAACACCTGTAGCAGTAAGGGCTTGGTATAAACATGACGTCATCAGAAAGCCTGTTGTCGGTTCGCCACATGGGAATCCCCGTCAGGCTCATGGTCATGTATGTCCTTCCGTGAAGTGCTTGTGACAGGCTGATAAATTTTGTTTTTCCGGTAAAAAGTTTTGCTAACAAAACAGCTCCTTCGTTTGCTTCGGAGCCGCTGTTGCAGAAAAAGCTTTTCGTCAGATTTCCCGGTGTAATGGATGAAAGCTTTTCCGCCAGTTCAACAATGGGCTGTGTAAGATAAATGGTCGTCGTATGCTGGAGGGTCTTGAGCTGACGGCATGTCCTTTCGGTTATTGCAGGGTTACAGTGTCCTGCATTGACAACTGAAACACCTGCATAAAAGTCGAGATACTTGTTCCCCTCGTGATCATACAGGTACTGCATCTCTCCCCTGACTAACTGCGGGGGATTTTTATAAAAATGGTAGACACATGGTATAAGGTGCTTTTGTTTTTTTTCAACGATCCCTGACGGCCCGTAATACTTTTCTGCCATAGCTTGAATGTCTATTTTGATTGCACTTTGTCCGTTGCATCAGCCTCGAAATGATCCGATGCTTTTTTCTTTCTGCCGAAAGACTTAAATATCCCGCCCGGATATGCACCCAAGCTGAAGCCTCCGGGGCTGGCTGCAATAAGACGTTCCACTAATTCTCCATCAGGTTTTTCCTGTTGGTTTTCCCCAATGGCATGCGCATATAATTGGGTCACTAATCCCACCATGTCTTCTCCATAATACTGGGCTTCAATGCGCAGGCTTCTTACTCCAAGGCGGGAGAAATCATTTATGTAGTTGAGACAGGCAAGTTCTTTTGATAATAAAATATGATTGCGGCAATACTGATCAGCTTCAACAGGATAAACATCTCCGGATCTGTTTTTAAGACCATACTTAATGTAGCGGCAGGCTCCACGGCAGGGGTCCTGAGAAGAGGTTTTCATAAGCGTCATACTTATAATACAGTGTTCCAAATACATTGCCGGTAAGGGCCCGTGAACAATACACTCAACAGGAAGGATTGCTTCTTCCGCAAGTTCCTTAACACCCTGAAAAGATGCCTCAACAGACAGGGTAACCTGATTTATTCCCTGCTTCTGCAGAAGCTCAGCAGCTATGCAGTTCAAAACATTAAAAGAAAAGTCTGCATAAAGCGGTATATCTGTATGATTTTTCAGGGCATGAAGTGCACCAAGGTTGTGAACCAATACTGCATCAGGCTTTTCAGAATCCATATGTTCAAGGAACCATACAATTTCCTTTAACTGTGCGGGCAGCGTTACTCTCGGTGTTAACAACCCCACCTTTTTACCCGTTTCATGGGCCATCCGTGCTGCCAGCCTGATTTCAGACAATCCCCATCGCTGCCCCCTGACAGGTGACACTTCGCCTCCCACATATATCCAGTCAGCTCCGTGTTCCAGAGCCTTTTGCGCAGCATCAGCACTCCCTGCATGAACAGCAAGCACGGGCCTGGTCATTGTCTTTCCGGCAGCCTCATTTTTCCCTCCTAACAACGGAAAAACAACCGGATTAATCAGATCGATCACATGCTCTTTGCCGGCGGCACTCAGAAAAAGCGGCTCCCTTGTTCCTGATGAGCCTATCAAACTGCCATCAGGTTTCTTAAAGGCACAGCATGTTGAAAATTCCCGGACCCTTTCCCTGCGGAGTTCTTCAAAGAGGTCTTGATCATTGACATAGCCTATGGGATCATTCAGGTACTGGTCAATTGCTGTTCTGTAAATTCTTACAACCTTTGACAAATATTCCGGAGGCCTCATCCTTCCTTCTATCTTCAGGGATGATACACCTGCATCCACAATCTCTGGGATAAACTGAAAAAGGCACAAATCTTTTGCTGCGAGAAGATGCGGCCCTTCCATTTTTGTCTTCATGGAACACCCGTTCTGTAAATCTACCAGATCATATTGCCACCTGCACGGTTTCATGCATTTGCCCCTGTTACTGCTCTTCCCGAAAATAATACCACTGGCGTAACACTGACCACCTTGAGCAATGCACATATCACCGTGAACAAAATATTCCATCTCAATGCCGCTTTCACGTTTCATCTCTTTGAGCTGGTTCAGGGTAATATCCCGGGAACATATGATCCGTTTTATACCTAACTGCGCACAGGCTTTTGCACCTTCAGGGCTGTGTACATTCATCATGGTACTGGAATGGAGTGTGAGGTCAAGATCAAGGGTTGTGATAAGTCCAATCAGACCCAGATCCTGAACAATAACAGCATCCACACCTGTTGATTCAAGAAACACGAGATAGTCCTCAATTTCATCCAGCTCTTTTTCACTGAGCAAACTGTTTAAGGTAACATAAATTTTAGCGCCACAGGCATGAACCTTGTCAGCCGCACGTGCAATTTCTCCTTGATCGAAATTAAAGTCGGAACGGTGTCTGCGCATATTGTACTGCTTGCCGGCAAGATACACTGCATCAGCACCATTTTTCAGCACTGCATCAAGTGCATTCCATCTGCCCACCGGAGCCAGCAGTTCAACGTGTGACGGGATTTTATCCATTAATATTCAGTGGCCTCCATAACAGCAAATTTGATGATTTGCTAAAACTTTTTTAGTTTTTTACTCCTGTAATTAAGGGATTCTGAAAAAGCAGTGGACTTCACTTCCCCTTTTTCATAAATATTTTCCTGCAAAAGAAAACAAGTAAAAACCCGGCCAGAACAAAACAGATCAGAATAATATCCAGAAAGGGGCTCTGAAAAATGCTTGTTTTGTGAACCTTACCAAAAATTGCTGAGAATTTTTCCGAGCCATGGCATTTAATACAGTTCTTTGGTATAAGCTCATCATTCCCATGCTGACCCACTTCAAAGTGGCAGTAGGTACATCGCTTTGTACTAAAGTCATGTACCATACTATCCTTCCCACTGTTTTTAAACTGGGTTGCAATAAGCGCAAGGATAGTTCCCCTGGTCTCTTTTTCGTGGCATTTTCCACAGGTTTTTATCTGATTCTCAGGGTTAATGGCAGAATCCGGATTATCAGGATGCAAAACTTCATGCTTGCTGTGGCAGTCAAAACACCGGGGTGCCTCAGGTTCACCAGAGTCTAACAACTTGCCGTGATTGCTTTTTTTAAATTTTTCAAGCACTTCTTCATGGCATGCACCGCACTTTACGTCAGGGATACCCCCCTCGGGATGGTTGTCGGCTTTCACACCTTCATGGCATTCAACACAGGTGTATTCCGACTCAACATGAACAGAACGCATAAACGCATCCTTAGCCACATACAGACTGTGAACTTTCCCTGAATCATCAGCCTTGGTCAGATTCCTGTCCATGTGGCACTCAAGACATTCATCTATCTCCTGTGAAAACACTGCTGTATCGCCAGAAAACAAAACAGGAGATAAAAAAATTGCCGTAATTATTAATGTGTTTACTGGTACCAGAATGTTTCTTTTCATAAATTGGCTTTCCTCCCTGAAAATATTAAAATTAGTGTACCAGCAGACAATACCCCTGCCAGCAAATTTTCTTATAACACTTTGCGCCTGTTTTATTGTTGTCAAGACTTTTTATATTAAAAGTGATAGTATTTTTTCATATCATCTTTTGTTAGCCAAATGTCACTAATTGCATGTTGAAATATCTTCTTAACTCGCAACCCCCAAGACATAACAGTCAGTCCCAGATCCCGATGAATATCTGGGAATCAATGACAGCCAACACAACTGCCTCTGTGAACTCTGCCCCTCTGTGCCTGGATCAGGGCAGACTTAATAAAGCCCCTGGGGGATTTCCCTGCCTTTCTGGAAATCCAAAGGGGGAGCCGGATCTGAAATTCCATCCAGATTCAAGCCAAGCCCCATGGCAGCCTTACTTGGCGGGATTCTTCCGGCGCAGTCGCGTTCAAACATGTTAAGAATCAGAAAGCTTTCATCAAGGCGGTGAAAAACCACCTGCCCCCGCTCTTCATACTGAACCACCTGTTCAAGCCTTTTGTGTTGTGTTTTTTCATCCTCATCAGGATTGCCCATGGGAACAATCCTTAATATAAGGCGGGGACCAGGAGAAAAGTATTTGAGGCTTCCCTGTTGATCAGGCTCAACTTCCAGGCATACACCGAATAATGTATTTCCATATCCTGCAATATGAACAGCATTGGGATAAAGTTCAGATTTGAGGGTTTTATACAGTCCCGGGTCAAGAGACAAGCCGCCATAATGTACCCCTTTTATCCCGTGTCTTAGCCCTGTTCCCATCTTCCGTGCAAAACGCTCAATAACAGGGGGCGTTGAAAAAATCACACCGATCTCCTGGGTATTCAGAATATGAAGTCCCTGATCCTCTATATGCTGAAAATACCGCTCCCATCCCAGGGACCCTGGTACCATTTTCTTGATCCACCTGGGATCAAAGTCCACTGAAAACGCATCCATGCTGCCCATCCTCGGGGGCAGCATTCTTGCTGCTTTCCCTATAATATGGGGACCGCCCGGTCCAATCCACAGCCAGTTTACCCCTTTGGGAAATTTCAGCACTTCTGCAACATAGCCGAAATATTCTACAAAGGTCAAATAAAATTCGTCATCCCTGTATGCGGTTGTCTTTGGGTTGCCTGTTGTACCGGCCGTATCCCCAAGTATAAAATGTTTTTTTTCAGAAAAAAAACATTTGGGGATAAAATCCTCAACAGGCCGGCAAGCCAGTGCCTGCTCGTCCATGGGTCCAAAGGCTGTCAGATCTTCAAGCCCTTTAATATCGGACAAAACAGCAATACCAAGTTCACTGGCTCTTTCAATCCAGTACCGGGAGCCTCTTTCAGGATGAAAATGAATTTCAAGCACATGCCTGAGCCAGTCATCTACAGGAGATCCAAACCATTCTGCATCCATGGTTCTTCTCACTTTCTATCTGAACAAATTCCTGTTCACTCTGCTTCGTTATTTGCAATAATTATGATGGCTTCGTAAAAAGTCCAACTTCGGCGTTGCGCGGCATCCTTTCCCGACATTAACCGGGATACAGTAAGTACGCCTCATTCCTGGAGGATTTGCGCGCCTTGAATTTGAAGCTTTTTACTTTGCCATCGAATTTTTACTTTTTACGGTTTCATCAATTATAACGCATAAAAATCACCAGTCAAATTTTACCTTAAACCTGACGAGCAACGCCGGAAGCACAATGATATCACCTGTAAGTGCAGCAAATACGGTTACAGCAGTTAAAAGCCCGAAATAAATCATCGGCTTAAACCCCGAGAAACACAGAACAATAAAACCGCAAAAGGTGATCAGAGATGTGTGAAAAATGGGTTTGCCGGTTGCCTCTAAGGTAGCCAAAACCGGCTGAACAAAATCTGAAGAACCAGTCTTTTCCCGTTTATATCGAAAGATGAAATGGATTGTATCATCTACAGCAATACCCATGGCAATACTGGCAATCATTACTGTTGCCACATCCAGATTTATTCCAAAAAACCCCATAAATCCTAATATTGCAATTACAGGCATTATATTGGGAATCATACTTATAATCGTGTTTTTCACTGAGCGCAGAAAAATAAAAAAAACGAGACAGATTACCCCAAAGGCGATACAAAAACTCTTTATAAGATTTTTAAGCAGGCAGTCCTGCATATTAACAATAATCGGAACAACACCTGTTATATAAGCCCGAAGCTCGTCCCTGAAATGTATTGCCAGGTACTGATCAATATCATGTATAAGCGCGCTGTATTTTTCCGAAGCAAGGGTCTTTGCCCTTACGGAAACACGGGTTGCAGTGCTGTTCTCATTAATAAAATCCTTTAATGCTGCATCAAGCCCTGACAACATCGGCTCCTTTGAAACAAAAAGCATGTCCAGGAAACCTATTCTTGTCCTGTCACTGATGATATTCGCTGCAGAGTGTGTGCTTAAAACATTTTTTTTCTGCTCTAAATATTTTTGAAGCTCTTTGATTTTCTTCAATGTTTCCGGCTTAAATGTTCCATTTTTAAAAAATTTTTTTTTGGACTCTATCACAATCTCTATGGGCGAAAGCCCTGTCAGACTGCCTTCGATAAAATTATAGGCCCGGACAATCGGACTGTTTTTCTTGAAAAAGTTCAGTATATGGGTCTCAACGCTCAGGCGCAAAATCCCGCACACAGACAGGGCAAACAACAAAAAAGCAAAAAAGAGTGTGGTTTTTTGACGGCGAATTGCAAACATCCCTGCATATTTTATAAATCCATTAAGCAGTTTATCTCCCCCCCCCCCATTGCCGGAAAAAGCAGGAGAAGGAAGCAGAAAAAACATTGAGGGCAAAAATGTCATGGCAAGGAAAAAGGTGGAAAGTATTCCAAGAGAGACAAAAAGGCCCAGATTTCTGACAGGTGTTATGTTGCTTACCATCAATGATCCAAACCCGGCAGCAGTAGTAAAAGCACTTAAAAAAACCGGCAAAAAAACAGTTCTGTATGAAATCAACAGGGCTCTCTGTTTACAACTGCTGGAGACCCTGTCCCCCTGTTGAATCAGGCTGTTTTGATATGCACTGTAAACATAAATCGAATAGGCAAGCGATATGACCATTATGAGGGGAAAACACGCGACAGTAATGATGTTGAGTGAAGCGTTGAATATTCCCATCCATCCGATGGTAATAAGCATGGAGCTGCCCATCATAAAAGCAGGCACAGCAATGCCGGTTATAGACCTGAAAAAAAACAGAAGAAGAACAAGGCAGACAAAAAACAGCATGGGCGAGTATATGGCCGAAACCTCCTGTGACATCCGGTCAAGCTCTGCATTGATAACCGGCGGTCCTGCAATAAACACCTTTATGTCAGGCGGAACTTCATCTGCTACCAGTTTTTTTACCGCTTCTACCAGGTCAATACGGTTTCTCACCCCTTCAACGGATGGAACAAGGATGATGGCTGAAACCTTTCCATCTTTAGAAATCAACATACTGCGGCAAAAGGACGAGTTGAGAATTACATCCTTGAATAGTTCAAAATTTTTCAGAGGCCGGTCAAAATTCCTGTCCAGGCTCCAGGCCTTTGCAACACCCTTTTCCCTTTCAAGCAGAAGAGCCAGCCTTTGAGTCATAAGGATATACTCACGGGTCAATCCTTCAGGCATATAAAATGCTATGAGAATAAATTCCTCACTGCCGAAATCCTTAAGGAATTTCTGATATTGGATCATGGCCGGACTATGCTCTGGAAGCCAGACCTCCATGCTGTTGTCCATTCTTACTGACATGCCATAATAAGCCGAAACAAGAAGAAACAGACAGACTATGACAATGTTTCCCTTCGGGTGAGACAGTATCCAGGCAATAAATCTATTCACTGAAAGTCCCTTGACCGCACAGCTTTATTATAAATTCTGTTACACATAAACTCACCTCCGCCTCACAGCCGATAAAAAAATGATCTGCTCCTCTGAAAAGCTTAAGTGATTTTGGAGAAGAGAACCTGCTGTAGGCAGTCTCAAGCTCTTCCATGGAATAGGAAAAGTCATTATCACTGCTTACTACCATCTTGGGCACAGAATTTTTGTTAAGTGGTGAATAATCATGAAAGTGGATGGTTGGCGCTATAAGGACAAGGGCTCTTAAGTGGGGGGCACTGACTGCTGCCTGCATGGCAGCGTAAGCCCCGAACGAATATCCCACCATAAAAATAAAATCTTGTTCAACAGAACTGATACGTTTTAAAAAATCAATTGCCGCAAAAACATCCTGCACTCTCAACTCATCCAGAGTGCTCCTGGAATCTTCCCAGAAGGACTTTACATCTTCTATGTCTGAATGTTCTCTGTAATTTCCCTGGCTCCTGCCCACACCTCTGTAATTAAACCGCAGGCTGACGAGCTTATTTGAGACAGCAGATTTATGTATGGCACTGACAACATTGTTTCCCATATCCCCTCCCAACTGAGGATGGGGAGGACAAATAACAACAGCAGGGGCACCTGAAACACCATCATCGTATGCCAGTTCCCCCTCTATCACAGCTTTACCGGCATGGAAAAATACATTTTCTTCAGTAACCATATTTCACTCCTGCGGCTCAGAGTTGCGAATCGAAAAAGGGTATTGCTTAATAAACCTCTCAAAAATCGATGATAACTTAAGGCCCTTAAGAGTATCTCCCTGTATTTTAGAGCGACTCATGAAAAACGACTCCTGAGGTGACAGTTGACCCGAAACTATCTGAAAAAATGTTTCTGTATCAAGCTCAAACAACACCTCATTCCCGGATGACAGCTCATTATGGACATTCACAATTCGGCCATTATCAAAACAAACAGTCCATGTTTCTTCACTGTCAGTAAAATAGAAGCTCAAAACCGTATCAAGGTTATCAAGTTCTGCAAATATTGACTTTCCCGTCACTGACGGAAGGAATTTTTTAAAGTATCTGCTGACAAGCCGGCTGTTAAATTCCGTTGTTTTTTTCATGATTTCCTGACAGGATTTTTTTAAGCTGTGCTGAAGATTGCCAAAGCAGGGCGAAACCCTGAAAAGGTGCGTGTCGTATCAATGGTACTGCCCCTGAGCAGATTGTGTCTGCAACACCTCATTGGCCGATACCCTCGATACCCTCCGGAGCAAAAAAACAGTTCCCGGGTTTCAGTCCCAAAAAATTAGTTTTTTGGAAGATTAAAATATTTTTTTATATTTTTAAAAACTTCTGCCTGACTTTGTTCATCTGTAAATTCTTTGATCTTATATAAATCGATTTCATACATGGCTGCTAAGCCCATTAAATCATCCCCGGTGATCCCCTCCCCTTTTATATGGCGTAAGGACGCAATATGAAGTCCAAGAACAACACCTTTAAGCATATCCAGGCGCGCCTCAAGCTGATCCACTTTTTCCGCCATTATATTTGTCATGCTGACATCCTGCTCATAAAGCAGTTCCAGCAAATCCACAACACCTTTTTTAAAATCCTCAGGATCCAGTCCGGCCAATGCCTGAATTGATTTTAAAATATTTTTTTTTGTCGCATAATTCTGCTTTTTCCCCACATTTTACCTCATAAAAAAATTACAAACAGTGCCTGAACGATAAATCATTATTACAGTTTCTGCCAGACATGGGACAGAGAAAAAATAAAGTTAGTGCTTTTATTGTTTCATTAAATTTATCCCCTGTCAAATTTCCCTGAAACAAAAAAGTATATTTATAGTTTGACACATAATTTTTTTTTGAATAGTATTTATCCGTAAACTGAATTGTGCGACTAACAACATATGCTTTTTACAAAATGCTGTCACAGCAATGGCATTGAATGAGCAAAAAGATATTACTGTGACCCCAACAATGTTAAAAACCGCTCAGTTCAGGTGCAGAGCTACATAAATTTTACCGACAGTTTAAATCCAACAAACTTGAAGGAGGTTAATATGCGGATACCCAAGCCAGACAAACCAATACCAGTTGAAGACAGGTTGGCAAAAGTTATAACACAATTGACAAGCGACAGGATCAACCTGTATCTGGATTTGAAAAAAATCTTAGGAGAAGAAAAGGGCGGGGAATTATTTAAAAAACTTTATGATGAAGGCATGAAACGGGTCAGAAAAAATCTTCCGGGAGGCAAGCTTCCTGTTGGAGAACTGATGAAAAGGGAGTTGATAAGTTTCCCAGTGCTGGGATTTGAACTTCACATTGACCATGAGGTTGAAGATGGTGAAGATGTGTATTATGAACACCTGACAAAATGTCCATTCCTTGATATGGCAAAGAAAATGGGTATTTCTGATCTTCCCTGTGATTTTATCTGCAGTTACGATGTTGAAGTTGCACACAGGGACAAAAGGGGTCGATGGGAGATCAAATCCAGAATGGGCGATGGCAAAGAAGAGTGTCTGTTCAGAATCAGAGACTGGAAAGAAGAGTAACAACTTTCATGTATTACTAAAAAAACACCCTGATCATTGAGCAGGGTGTTTTTTTATTCCTGAAACTGACAATTCATCCTCCCTGCGTTCTTCCCCATATCATAACATTTTCTGATAAGTTTCTGGTTTTCAAGAAAATCATTTTTTGCCAGATAAGAGGGGAGATTCAGCCTGGCATAAAGACTTTGCAGTTCCTCCTCCCTCATTATAACCTGATTGGTAACAGCCAGGCGGGTTCCGGCAAGTGTTACCAGCTTATTGTTCTGTCCCAGAATTGAAGTCATAAATTTAAACAGTTCGATTACCGGAACAGCATCAGCTTCATCAGATGAGCCCATACACAAAAGCAGAATAAATTTTTTACTCCATATATGCCAGGGAGTGTGGGATAATCCGTGTTCTGTGATCTGAACATTAATAAAAGAACGGAACCTGTCAAGAATCCTTTTCAGCGAAGAGGTAAGATGGTGAAAATAGACTGGGGATGCAAAAACAAGCACATCAGCATTAAGAATCCTGGAGCTCAATGCAGGCCAGTCATCTCCTCTTATTGCACACCGTTTCAGGACATTGCATCTCAGGCATCCCCGGCAGGATTTAATATTGATCTCTTCTGCTATTACTTCTTCAACCTCAGCCCCGCCTTCACATGCACCCCGCAGCAGCTCATGCAGCAACAGAGATGTATTGCCCCTCCTTCTTGGACTGCCGTTAAATGCCAGGATATTCATAAGATTTTATCTTTAAAAATGATGGGGTCACAAAAAAACCTCACACAAACGAGGTGTCCTTGAAATAATCACTTATAAATACTATCTTCCCCTCTGAGAGCCGTATAAATGTAACTCCATGGTTCCTGTAGGGGGTAGATTTTCTGTCTTTACCATGATTTGTCCAGACAACACAGACCTTGTCTGCCTCCACAATTATCTCTTTCACATTAAACTCAAGCCGCGGGTATTTCCTTAACAATACTTTAAAAAAAAGAAGTATTCGCTTTCGGCCCTCCATGCATCCTGCCCCCGGAAAATCAAAAACTGTATTTTCGGAAAGATACGGTTCAAGGGAAGAAAGATTGCGTGTGTTCATTGCAGAAAATATCAGCAAAGCCAGGTCTTTGTTGGAAGCAGGTTTTTTCATGTTTCAGCATATATTCAGGTTATAAATTATAGTTGTCTGTTTTTACCTTATAAAAACAGATTAAGGGGTAAATTGTCAACATGAAAAGTTCTGAAAAAACACCTGGTTTGCAGTAAATGTCTCCTGCAGTATCCGGGATAAACTCCAAAAACAGTAAACAGGGAGAAATAAAGCATCTATGGAGGAATTAAAAATGCCGCCTTAATGGAGGGGACAATAAGGCGGCATTAAAAGTGGATGAGACTTGCATCTCACCCAAAAAAGGAGGAAAAATTAAAAATTCTATTTCAGATATCGGTTGTTCATTTTAAACCTTTAATTATTTTTTTATTTTCTCCTATGGGAGGTAAACAATGCTGTTATCTACACCGGACCCTAAAAAATCACTGGATTGAGAAATTAGTATGCACGGCACATTTATAATGCTTGTTACAACAAGCACAAACATTATAAATTTTATATATTTTATTGTTTTATTCATAGCACACCTCGTTTCATTACTGATTTGTTATTATTTGTTATTTTATTCTATTTCTATTTGGCATTGTCTTGCCTGTTCTAAACCCGCATTTTACGTTGGCCTCATGGGTTAGATGCAAAACCGTAAAAAGGAGTCGTGCCAGACCGGCAAAAGTTCTGCGTCGCACAGAGTTACTGCAGCTGCTTGCCTGGTTTATTTAAAGTATATAAAATTTTTGTAAAGGAATTCTGAAAAGAATGTAAAAAAAATGTAAATTACTGCATTTTCAGAAAAAATACAGGACAAGTGATCTTTCAGTGACTGATTGCCCGCTGAAGAAACAAACAACAGGGGCAGGAACCATGATGATCCCTGCCCCTGTCAGACAAACGACCTTTCGCATATCGGGGGCTTTGTTGTTAGGCTAAAGGCCGCAACCAAAAGAAGAAAATGAAACACCAATACTTTTATTTATCTTATCCCCCATGCAAAGCATGGGAGGATAAGATAAATGTTACTTAAAATCATGCTCAGGGAATTACCGGGCAGTCGTTTCTATTATACTGGTTTTTAATTATCAAGAGGTCAAAGACATCTACCATGTCATCATCATTCAAGTCTGCATCACAGGGACAGTCAGTTCTGTTATAGTCATTCTTCATAATAGCGAGGTCAAAGATATCTACCCTGCCGTCATTATTGCAATCAGCATAGCATTCACAGGCATCTCCTATGGAATTACCATTCAGATCCACATGGTCCAGCTCACACATCAAATCTTCCTGACTGCACTGCGAATAATTTGTGCATACAACACCTGTGCTCATCAGCACACCACTTACAATCTGAACACAACTCCCCGCATCCGGGCCATTTGGTACATCAGGACAGTTGTCATCTCCATCACAGGTTCCATCACCATCCACATCATATGCTCCATTACCAACACAATAGTCACAGACATCACCTGCTCCATCCCCATCTCCATCTGCCTGATCCGGGTTATAAACAGCAGGGCAGTTATCCTCTTCATCATAAAAGCCATCACCATCTGTGTCAGGGGCAATCAGCCACGGGCAGTAGTCAACATTATCACTAACCTCATCACCCGTACCATCATTGTTTGCCTCGGTCGCTGAATCGCCGGTGCACGGAGGCACCTCATTTGCACCACTGCCGTCATACGGGCCGCTGGCATCTCCCCACCAGTTCATTTCTGCATTTACAATAAAACTGCCAACAGTATTGTTAATTCCATGGGAAGAATTACCGCTGAAACTGGTATGGTCAATTGATATGCTGTAAGAACTGTTGCTCAACCCGGTAGCATTGTCTTCCACATAAATACCATTGTCATGGCCTGTAATCGTCTCTCCGGACAGGGTAACTGTTATATCACCATCACCCTGGCTGTAGATGTAATACCCTGAGAATCCATTGTTCATGAGTATGTTACCACCACCGCTTACGCTTACCGATGATCCGTTTTCCTTATCCTCATCCTGGATAATGGCAGCTGCGTCCACGTTGTTGTGAAAGCTGTTGTTTGTCAATGTAACACTGATATCAACGTCACCGGCAAACCCGTTGTACCCATTACCAATCCACATACCATACTGCGAATCATAAACTTCATTGTTGTCCACTAAAACATTCTTGGCAATACCAGTTGTTATGGATGATGTAAACGCATTCTCTATGTAAATTCCTGCAGATTCACTTCCGTCTGAAGCTGCCGGTGTGTCAAAGCCGTAAATAGTATTACCGCTGATAGTAGCGGTAGACGGCCCGCCAATCTCAATTGCATAACCGAAATCATCCGTTGTTTTGTAAAAGGTATTGCCTGTAATAGTTGCATTAACATAATCGTGAGTGACTACTCCTAACCTGCCGGTGTCAATGAAGGTATTGTCTGAAATAGTTATTTCTGCACGGTTCAAATCTGAGTATCCAGGCGCTCTGTAGTCGCCTCCAATTTCGTAATAGCCCCCTGAAGCGTCAGGGATGGCCAGGTTCTTCAGTATATTGTTGTTTACTGTTCCTGTGCTGTCCCAGTAAAGGATTCCATGCACTAAGTTAGCCTTAACAAGATCAAGGTCCATGGTCATATTCTCCAGCACTATATTAGTCGAGTTTACAACACGGAATACAACTGTTCGGGCTGAGCCATATCCTCCTACATTAAAATCAAGGGTGGAGGTGGGCTGAACGATTACTCCTGTCTTGTCTGTACCTGAGATTGTAAGTCCGCTGAAACCATCCACGTTAACGGTTTCATTATATGTCCCGGCCAATACACTTATGGCATCTCCATTATTAGCAGCATCAATTGCCTCCTGTATGCAGTTATATGTTGTTGCCTGGGTGATGTTTTCAACATTATGGCTCCGCAGGCTCCCTCCAGGGTAAGCCCCGTCAAGCCATGGTGAGTAGTCAATGTTATCACTCACTTCATCTCCTCCGGCACATGGATTGGTCATGACATGTTTAGGCCCCATGGCATCACCCCACCAGTTATTTTCAGCATTTACCATATTGCTGGTGGTATTTTCCATGCCAAAGCCATTATTATATATATTATTGTTACTGAATGAAATATTAGATGGCTCGTCAGCATTATATGGCTGTATGGTAACAGCAGTGTAAGTGCTGTTTGTAATATCGTTTTCGGTGAACGCAATACCGTCAGCAAGACCGTCAATTATAACGGAATTATTGTCACTGTTAAAGGTGTTGCTGCTGACTGTAAGATTTGTAGAATCCGAGATATAAAGGGCTTCTCCGTTGTTGGAAAATGTATTATTGTCAACAGCTATCCCATCACCGCCCCAGATGTATACAAACTCGTTCTGGCTGAATGTATTGTTATTGTTCATGGTCATATTGTCGGCAAAGTAAGCATTCAACGCTCCTTCACAATCATGAACACTGTTATTGCTTAAGATCATGCCGGATGCTGGATAGTATAGCAGTATACCGGAAGCAGACCAGTCAGGACCAATGTAAGACATGCCTGAAACTTCACAATTAGTAATAGATCCGGTGGGTCCATAGAATTGAATACCATTTTGTGCCGTAACTGTTGTGGGTCCATTGCCTGTCACAGTACAGTTGGAAACATTTGCAGTCAACCCGCTTCCATTCAGTGCAATACCCCCCTTTTGCATATCATCAATATCAACACCGCTGATTTCTATGTTATAGGGACCTCCCGTATTGTTATAAGCATAAATACTTACACCATGCTGTGATCCACTGAACGGCGTATCACGCACAGCAGTCAGCCGGACATTGTTCACAGAACCACCTGCATTCCAGAAACCGATCCCCTGAAAGCGGTAGTTGCCGTTCCCACGTCCCAAACCATCTACTGTTAGATTTTCAACAGCCACGTTATCTGTGTCGTGAATATAAACAACAGGATAATTATTGCTGCTTGTTGTAAAGTATTCTGTCAGAGCGACAGGTGACTGAATCACAGTAACATCCTTGCCTGCCCCTGTCAGAGTCAGATTTTTATTAATAACAACCTGCTCTTCATACGTCCCTGCCGCGACATTGACAACAGATCCGTCAACTGCATTTACACCGTCCTGGATATTATCGAATGCATCAAAGCCCCAGGTGTGTCCGTCATTAGCACAATTATAACAATAATCGTCATCAACCCAGACAGTTGATCGAGCAGCAAGATTCAGGGTGGCATTATCTCCATTGCTCAGTTCTATCCGAACACCGTCAAGATAGCTGTCAACGGCCGGGCTGTTGGTGGCATATCCGGCAATAATATCTACAAACAGGATCTTTTCAGCGTCTAAGTCCGTGGAAGTCGGAACAGAGGTACCGGCTACTTTGTCATAGATATCGCTGATGCCAAGGCCGGTTGTGCTTGACTGGTGCCAGTCGTTGTCTGGATTGCTGGGACGGTTGTAATTAATTCGATATCCATACCATTTCACGCTACTTTCAGTGTAAATCTTCAGTTGCCAGTCAATCAAATTTATATCCATATTTTTAGTAAAATATGAGATATTTGCCAACTCACCGATAGTCACTTCCGATCGATCGAAAATGTCTTTTGGTGACAATCTCAGAGATGTGTAGTCACGGCCACCACCAGCAGCGCTTCCCTGAACATCTGACCAGAAGCAGCTTTCGCCAAAGCCTGGAGGGCCTGCCTGCAGGGAGGCGACTGGAGGTGGCATGTCCGGGTCATAGCCAAACGGTTTACCGCCCTGTCCATTGTCAAAAGTGGGACCATCAGCCAGATTATTCGGGGCTACCGTATATGACAGATCCTGAGCAGCCGGGGTCAAAGTCACTTCATACTGCCCACTGCCATTGTCGGTTACAACCACACTGAAACCCGACAACTCAAGGGGAATAGCTTCGCTGCCCCACGTCCAGTCCATATCCCAGTAGCCTGCACCCGCACCAAAGGCTGCTGCATCTCCATCGTTCGCATCAGGATCTGCCGGAGGCGAAATATAGGCGCCGACATCACCCTCTCTAGCATACAGATTCACCCAGTCCATCGGTCCTGACATGGGCGTGGCATTGCCATTTCCCAGAACAGTTCCATTATAGCGCAGATACCAGCTGCTTGCTGTTAATGTAAGCTCGTAATTGTAATAGTCAGCAACATCCGGATCATAAAATGAGCCCCAGGGTCCACCGTACGGATAAGCGTCATGGTCTGAACCTAATAGATAGGTATCTATTCCGGAACAGTTCCAGGCACCCGTTGCATAATAACCCTCAACAAAAGCACACCCGCTGTCCTTTGCATAAACATCAAAACCACCCCCCGTTGAGATTACTTCCCCTCCTCCGCCTGGAACATAGTATTCACCTGAAGTCGCAGCAATAGTCCCGGTGTAAACGCCCCCGCCATCATCAGTCAACGCACCATAAAAATGCATTGTTGAGGAGGCGATATTGTTTGCTCCTGCTGTCAAAGGCAAAAGCACTATTACAGCCAGAACACAGTTAACCGTCAGTAGTATTTGTCGAATCTTTTTCATTTTTCCCCCTTTTAAAAAATTTCGTTATGTCAAAAGTTTTTATTTTTATTAGCTGAACATCAAAGAACAAAGAAAATCAGTCCGGGGAAAACCACCCTCCTTTCATCTGTTTTCCCAATATTTGATGGCTTCGTAAAAAGTTCAACTCCCCGGCAGCAGACTTTGTCATTAATAGACTTTTGGCAGCCGCAAACTTCAGTTTGCGCTTTAACCCAGAATTTGCAGTTGGCATCTACTGCGGGACAAAACCCTTTGCTGTCCCGCACGGCGGGATTTCACGATTTTGCTCCTCAACAGATCTTTATTGTTTGGGCGGGCATGTGCAGGAGCAAGACGCGAAAGGCTTTACCTGATCGCAACAACCTTTCGCGCTTCTTTTAATTTTATCTTTCCTCAAATAATAAAACCGCCTGAAGGCGGTTTTATTAAAAAAAGTGTTGACTGTACCCCCCCCATTTTATTTAACCCCCCTCTTGTGTACACTCTTTACATGTTAGCCTGATTCACTGCTTTTTACCACAATGCTTTAATAGATCACAAACGGGAATTTCCAAAAAGACATCTAAAAAAATATAAATTAGAAAACAAAATCAATTAAGAACAATATAAATTGTAATATATTTGACAGGCGAAGTCAATACCAAAAATATACAGTATAAATACTGTATTGAAACAGGTATTATTTAACGGTTTGAAGATATGTTCTGAGGTTTGTTTTCCCCTTGTTCAATCCTAACTTCTTTCTGATATTGTCCCTGTAAAAATCTATTGTCCTTTTGGACAAACTCATTAATTCTGCTATTTCCTTTGTTCTTTTTCCCCGCTTGATAAGGTTTGCCACCTTAATCTCTGCTGGGGTCAGGTTCAGAAATTTTGCGGACAGTTTCTGTAAAAATGGCGACAGGATATCGTTAAGGTTCGATTCTAATATATTCAGAAAACCTAGTTGTCTCGAATCCAGGTTCAATTTTTTAATTTTCTCTATATATGGCTTTACCAGCTCATTGACATTTAATAAAATTTTTTCTTCAATTCCCTCCAGATCCTCACCTCTTCTGTTCAGCAGCACCCTCAAGGCAGTGTTTAATTCTTTAAGGTTTGATGTCTTTAGCTCCAGCTGTTTTTCCCTTTCCAGCAACTGTTTGTTCATTTTTGCCAGTTCAGAGGTACGCTCTATAACCCGCTTTTCCAGCTCCTCCTGTATCTGTCGCACAGATTCCTCCCGTTTTTTTCTGTTTGTAATATCCCTTACAACTATTATTCCACCTGATTCATTCCCATCATTTTCCAGGAGATATGCAAACTGATTTTCCACCGGGTAAGTGCTGCCGTCTTTTCTCCTCCACAGAGATTCATATTGGTAAACCACCCCATGTTTGCGAACAAGAGACCGCACAGTGTCCATTCTCCCGCTGTTCTGACCAGGATTATGAACCAACTCTAAAATATGTTTTCCCACAAGTTCCTCTACTGAATAACCCGTAATATCTGTCATGGAACTGTTTGCTTTTTTTATATAGCCCATTGAATCGGCAGATATGATCCCGTCGGCACTTGTTTCGAAAAGTTTTTCTAAACTCTCTTTTGAACTTATGAGTTCATCCTCTGCCTGCTTGCGGGCGGTTATGTTACGGAGAACAGCAAACATATAAGGTTTGCCATCAATCTTGAGACCTGTTGAACTAATCTCGCTCAGGAAAGTACTCCCGTCTTTTCGTCTGTTTGTGGTTTCAAACGGGGGAACTTTCTCTTTGTGAATCAAATCAAACAATTTTTGATATTTGACTTTATCATAGAGCATGTCTACTTCAGGAACCCCTAAATTCAAAAGCTCGTGCTCCTTATAACCCAGTTCTTCACAGGCGGCTTTATTAACATACAAAAATCTGGCTTGATCATCGACTAAAAAATAAGCCTCACTTGCATGATCACTTATGAATTTGAATTTTTTCAGTTCCTCCTCTACCTGCTTGCGGGCGGTTATATCCCGAAACATCCCAATAAGATAAGGTTTCTTATCTAATATTATTTGCGATGCCGAGATATTTACATAAAAAATGTTGCCGTTTTTGCTCTTAACCCTGATGTCTTTTGCCAATTCTGTTTCATTCCAGGGATGTTGCTCAAACCGTTTTATTATTATTGGCAGGTCTTCTTTAAGATGTATATCCTGAACTCCCATCTTCTCCAACTCTTCAAGGCTGTAACCAAGCATTTGGCAGATCTTTTTATTTCCTGTTAAAAACTTTTTTGTTCTGATATCAGCTATGAGTATTCCGTCACTTGCATTGTCAAAAATTATTCTAAACCTCTGCTCGGATTCCCTTAAGGCATCCCCGATCTGCTTGTGGCCGGTTATATCAATTGCACTTCCTATTATAGCTGGCTTGCCCTCATACTCAATAATGCCGGATCCATAATTTACCCACTTTGTTTTACCTTGTTTTGTAATGAATTTTACCTCATACCTGGCAAGTTCGCTTACCTCTTTGTTTTGCAGCTTTAGACCTAACTCTTTTATTGCTTCCCTCATTTCAGGATGAATAAAGTCCAGGAAAGACATTGAAAGAGCTTCTTCACGGCTATACCCGCAAATAGACAATGCTGCATCATTAACATGGATCATTTTCTCGCCCTGAAAGATAAAGACTCCCGAGACTATAAAATCACTTGTGGAACCAGCAACAAAACCCTTTTGTTTCAGTGGATTAAGATGCAAGTTTTCTGTGATTCCTGATTTCTCAGAGCCTGCATCTGATTCAGGCATTTCTAAACTGTTTTTTTTCTGCTCTCCTGGCCTGTTGTCTTTTTTGTGCATTTCAAAAACCTCCTGCAAGTTAATGCCCGTCAGCTTATGGTTCTAATGTCATGTGAACATCCATTTGTCATTTCAAATAAGCCCCGGCAAACCGGGGGACAGGCTGGAATTGAGAAATTTTCCTGTTAAACATAATATTTTTCCCGGGGTTTATCCTGACTGCAAAGCCGGTCAAACAGTGAAAATGACTATTTCTCCTGGTTTCAGGGATACAGTCTCTGAGATTTTTTTTTGTTTGCAGGGGTCCTCACACGGGTGTATAAGTTTTGAATAGCCACTGATTTTATCCCGCAAACCCTGGATACCCACCTCATGTCCTGTTGCCTTGGTTTGTTTGTTTATGCATACAAGGACAGGATCGTTTCCATTGCCTGATTGTTTTTCCATGAAAAAAAGATCTTCATCGTATCTGCACAGAGCCTGCCAGTGCCCTTCCTCGCACATTACCGGTATTGAAAGTTTCAGACTGTGCATGTCAGCAATCCATTTGCTGATATCCCACAAAGGTTTTTCGCCGGCATCCTCCGGGGAACCTCTTACCACATCCATCTTTATTCTGGCACCATATTCATAGCCCATAGGCATAAGAAGACCTTCAGAAAAAACAGCAGACAGCACATATCTTCTCTTCTGTGCGTATATTGTTCCCGGGCTTTCCTTTGCCAGTCTCTCAGTGTCATGTGACTCAGGAAAACTGATGGAAGGGGCTATTTTCCCGTTCTTCTCATGCTGTTCCAGACACCATGGAGCATCAAAATGCCACCACTTTGACGAGTTAAACAGATAGTCAAACCCGGCATCTTTAAGCCTGGCAATTTGTTCCATACAACACCCAAGTGTCTCTGCAAAAAATGCTGTTTCCGGATAACGCCTCTTGGCTGACAAAACCAGATTTTCCCAGAGATCAGCCGGCACCTGATAGGCAGCATCGCAGCGAAAACACCGGATATTCATTTCCTGGAAAAATCTTACAATATCATCAATGTATTTCCATAAGCCCTTTTTGTCCGTTGTTCCTTCATAGTCTATTTTTGCCAGGTCCCTCCAGACAGTAACTTTGCTGTCATCAGCAGGGTCAATGGCAAAGGGACTGACAATCTTACCCTTTTTATCCCATGTGTACCACTCGGGATGCATCTCCACCAGGAAAGAATCAATCGCCGTGTGGTTAATGACAAGGTCCATAACAACACGCATTCCACGTTTATCACATTCATCAACAAACGCCCTCAGAGGGGACCAGTCTGAAGGGTCCTGATCAAACTTTAAAAAGATGGGATTAAGCATGAAGTAATCCTTTACTGCATAGAGACTTCCTGAAAAACCAGTGGCGTGAAAGGGGTTTACAAACACATGATTAAATCCCATGCGGGAAACATAAGCAAGCAACTCTGTCCATTCTTCAATGCAGTTAAAATAACGGGGGAAAAGATTATATATAATCGGTACAGTATTCATGGTTTTGGATAATAATGTTTGTCTGTTTTTTCGCTCTGTTTATTGTTTAACATTGATTATCAATTATTTCCTGAGACATATCTATGCCGCATGCAATGCCTTAAGACTCTTTACAGAAAACCGAAAGCTGCCTGAAAGCCTTTTTTTTGTCTGATTCACTGATTTTGCTTTCACTGACAACCTCTTTAAGAAAGCTTATGGAGTTATCATATACTTCCCTGTTTACAGGGTAGGGATGCCCGTCTTTGCCGCCGTGTGCATAAGTATAACGGACAGGGTCTTCAAATGACGGGCTTGCACCGTAAATAAGTTCAGAAAGAAGCGAAAGGGAACGGAGAGTTTTTGCCCCCACACCCCTGATGCTCAGCAGGGATTCAAATCCCTCTGGCTGGGATTCATAGGTTTTAATTAAAATTGAGTTGAGTCTTTTAGTGTTTATGTCCTCTGCTAAAACCTGATGCCGCGCAGGAAGATCCAGGGATTTGATTTTTTCCACCTCTTTTATAATTCTGTCAGGATGTTCTGAGGCAAGTTCACAGGATGCCCTTCTATTGCATTCCCCCTCCCTGGCCACTAAATTCAGAGTTTCCCCGCGCACATCACAGCATATAGCCTTATGCGGTTCGCATACAAAATTTAATTCTCCATCGCTGAGCCAGTGATACCTGCGGGCATAGCGGGTTTCATAGTTTAATCCCTGCTGTACAACTGACCATTTGCCATTACGATTAAAGAAAAACACGTGGTGATACAGCTGGTAACTGTCCTGGACAGCTGCGCTGTCAACCTTTGCCACCATGCGGCTGTTATATATAAGCTGCTCAGGAGACACATTCAGTAATTTTCCAAAACCACTGATTTCATCAGGGGTTTTTCGTGAAACCCGCCCTTTCCCTCCGGCAATAAAAAAACCGGTTTCAGCTTCCATTCCCTTCATACCCTCCTTCAATGCCCCGCATACGGTAGTGGTAAGGCCGCTTGAATGCCAGTCAAACCCTAAAACAGATCCAAGAGCCTGAAACCAGAAAGGATCGGAAAGGCGTTTTATGATTTCATCCGAACCATAGTCGCGAATAATAATCAGGACAATTTCTCTGGCAAGCCTTTTCATTCTGCTGAAAAGCCAGGAAGGTGCTTTGCCCCAGTGAAGGGGGAGAGAAGATGTTCCTGTTCTCATTTGAGTTTTTATCTTAAACCAGGGATTTGATTAGCGCTTGACTTGAACTGCCACCCCCCGATTCAGCAAACACTCTCCGCCTGTCCAGGACACCGTCTATAGCAGGGAAAGCCGGGGTTTTAAACCAGGCAGGAATGCTGCTCTATACCACGAAGGAGACAATAATTCTTTCTACTGAAATCATTAGTGGGATTTTTAATAACTGTCAACTTATTTGTAACTGCATTTATGAACTTGACTAAAGTTGATGATGGAGATAAAAATATATTTTGTCGTAACAGGAAATTGGACAACCACCCCGACAGACCGGGGCTAAGGGAAAAACAACAAAAATGAAAGAACTTGTTAAAAAAAAGCTGGGGGAAGCATTTCTGGAATGCCGGAAGGAGGGAATCCTGCAGAGCAAAAACATGCCTGAGTTTGCAGTTGAGGTCCCCCGAAACAGAGGACATGGCGATTTGGCCGCAAACCTGGCAATGCTATTGGCAAAGCAGGAGAAAAAACCGCCAAAAGAGATTGCAAAAGCACTTATTTCCAGGTTAACCCACGACAGAAATATTGTAGAGAAAACAGAGATTGCAGGCCCGGGATTTATAAACTTTTATCTGAAAAGCAATGTCTGGCACAATGTTCTTAAAGATATTGAAAAGGCAGGCGCTTCTTATGGGGCTTCGGATATCGGAAAAGGTGAAAAAATAATGGTGGAATTTGTGAGTGCAAATCCAACAGGGCCCCTCCATATCGGACATGGCAGGGGTGCTGCTGTAGGAGATGCAGTCGCAAACATCCTGGGGTTTGCAGGATACAGCGTGGAGAAGGAATATTACATTAATGATGTTGGCAACCAGATGCAAAATCTTGGAAAATCCGTGTACATAAGATATCTTCAGCTTCTGAAACAGGATATTGTTTTTCCTGACGACCTTTACAGGGGAGACTATATTTTTGATATAGCAAAAGAAGTTATTCTAAAACATGGCAAACGGTTTTTGGATGCTGATGAGGATGAAGCAGTTACTTTCCTTACCGGGTTTGCATCGAAACATATCCTGAATGGCATAGCCGGTGATTTGGAGGCCTTTGGAGTACATTTTGAAAACTGGTTTTCCGAGAAAGAGCTTTTTGATAATGGTGAGGTCGGGGAATCAATTGAACATTTCAAAAAAAAAGGGCTGTTTTATGATAAAGATAATGCACTCTGGTTTCAATCCACCTCATTTGGTGATGACAAGGACCGCGTCATTGTAAAAGATAACGGAAACACAACATATTTTGCTTCTGATATTGCCTATCACATGAACAAGTTTAAAAGGGGATTTAAAAAAGTTATTGACATATGGGGAGCAGACCACCACGGATACGTGCCCCGTATCAGATCGGTTCTTAAAGCTCTTGAGCTTCCCGAAGATGCATTACATGTGATTCTGGTTCAGCTTGTAAGCCTCCTTCGTGACGGTCATCCTGTTGCAATGTCAACACGGTCAGGTGAGTTTGTAACCTTGAAGGAAGTTATTGATGAGGTCGGCAAAGATGCTGCCAGGTTTATTTTCCTCACAAGGCGCTCTGATGCTCAGCTTGATTTTGACCTTGGGGTTGCTAAAAAGCAAAGCGATGAAAATCCTGTCTATTATGTTCAATATGCACATGCACGCATCTGCAGCATAATATCATTTGCAGAGGAAAAAGGTTTGGATCTTCCTGCATTTTCAGCTATTAAGACTGAACAGCTTTCAACTCCGGAAGAAACCGGTCTGATAAAAAAACTTTCACAGTTTCCATGGGTTGTTGAAGGCAGTGCCAGGACTTGTGAACCCCACCGCATAGCCACATACCTGCTTGAACTCGTAGGGCAGTTTCACAGTTATTATAATAAGCACAGGGTAATAACAGACCAGCAGGATTTAAGCAGTGCGCGCCTTTACCTGATGAACTCCATCAAAACAGTGCTGAAAAACGGATTGTCTCTTTTAGGAGTAAGTTCTCCGCAAAAAATGTAGTATTGTTTTTTTATGGCTAAAAAAAAGCAAAATAAAAAGGTCAGCAAAATAAAAAGGTCAGCAAAAATCATATTCGGGGTGACACTGACTGTCAGTGTGCTTTTTTTAGCCGGCTATGCTGTTGATTTTTTTGCTAAAAAATATTCCCAAAAGCCTTCGCTGAAAAAATTCTTCCTTTTTGACAGCAGTGAAAAGCCGGCTGCTGGTATTAACAGCGCCCGGCTTGAAAAATTCTCCCTTGAATCATACCAGAGTTTTTTTGAAACCCTGAAAAAAACAGAACAGGAAAACAGATCTATTGACAGACAGAGGGAAAAGAAGCTGTTGTCAATTAAACGGACAAGAAACAAAAACAAAGAAAGTGCTGAAAAAAGAGATAAGATAAAAATTTCAGGGGAAATTACCGGTTCTTCCCCTGCCGGGCTTACTTACCGGATTCAGGTAGGATCGTTTAAAAAATCAGAAAGAGCAAGGGGTTTTGCTGAAAAACTGGCTGAGAAGGGATATGAGCCCCATATCTCAGAGGTGCATATCTCAGGCAGGGGCACTGTCTACAGAGTAAGAATAGGCAGATATAAAGAACTTGGCAAAGCACAGGAAATTGCAGAAATGCTCCAGAAAAAGGAAAACCTGTCAGCCTTTATAACATCCAGGTAGTTAACCCCTGATAAGAGCAGGAGACATCCAATTATGACAGATAAAGGAATTGTGTTCATGACAGCATCCTCCAGCCAGGAGGCTGATCTGATTGCAAATCGCCTGGTGGAAAAAAGGCTTGCAGCTTGTGTGAACATTATCTCTCAGATTAAATCCCTTTACTGGTGGGAGGGAAAAATCTGCAATGATGAAGAGGTATTGTTAACAGCAAAAACCACGGCACGGATTTTCCCTGAACTGGTCAGGGAAGTAAAAAAACTGCACAGCTATGAAGTTCCTGAAATTGTTTTTACTCCCATACAGGATGGGTCAAAGGAATATCTTAACTGGATAACTGAGGTTACAAAAACTGTCTGAGTTAAGCTGAAGTTAAACCCATATATTGCAGTAGAGATCATAACGAGGGGCAAAAACCCTCACCGGAACGCGCTGTTGGAACGGTTTTGATATGCAGGCATATCAATAGATATGTTAAAGAGCAAAATCGTTAAATCCCGCTGTGCGGGACAGCAGGGGGTTTTGTTCCGCAGCAGATGTCTGTTGGAATATCTGGGTTAAAAGATTAGAAACTCTTAATTTTCTTGACAAAGATGGAGATGGGTGATATCAAAATCTCCTGGCTGAAGCACAAAAACACCAGCTGATTTGTTGTCAACATGTCAATTAGTGTTGTATTAAACAGGCTGAATTGTCAAATTGACAGCTGATATTTCAACAGGACAGAAGAAAAAATGTTTGTTATGTGTAATATATTGAAATACCGCTGAATTATTGAATTCTGAGAGATGCTTTTTTGGCATGTATTGTGCCCTTAGAATAAATATTTTAAAATTTATAACCTTTGCAAGAGAGGAGAATCACAAATGGCAGATTTTATGATTCCAACAGATTTCGGGCTTTCAGAAGAGCAGAAAATGATGATAGACATGCTGAAAAAATTCAAGGAAAAAGAGTGCCCCAAGGACAAAATAGGCGAATGGGATGAAGCAAACCATTTTCCTGTTGAAGTATGGAAAAAATTAGGCAATGAGGGGATTCTTGGCGCCTGTTTCCCCGAGGAATATGGTGGAACAGGTGGAAACATAATTGACGAAACACTTATCACTGAGGAGATTTCAAACAGCTTTTCAGCCATGGGTCTTGCTTATCTGACAGGTGTTTGTTTTGGAGGCATGTCTATTCTGCATTACGGTACTGACGAACAAAAACAGAATTACCTGCCCAAGCTTATCGCAGGTGACTGGAATTTTGCACTTTCACTCACTGAGCCGGGCGGTGGAACAGACGTTTTAGGCGCATTAAAGACACGGGCAGTTGAGCAGCCTGATGGTACATTCCTTGCCAATGGTGCAAAGATCTTTACTACAGGTATCCATGTTGCAAATACTGATATTTTGATCTGCCGTACTGACGATGTGGAAGGCAAACCTGCCCGGGGCCTGACTATTTTCCTGATCGACAGAGATAATATTGGCCGGCAGGAAACTGATGGTGATCTGCTGAATCAGCCGTTCTCTCAAGGGATAACCTATCACAAGATTAAAAAGCTCGGAAGCCACATCCTGGCATCTTTTGAAGTTTCTTTTGAAGATGTTAAACTGACTCAGGATCAGATGTTAGGGGAAAGGGGTAAGGGCTTTTATAATTTACTGACAACCCTGAATAATGAACGCATTGTTTGTTCAGCTATCTGTGTGGGACTTGCACAGGGATGTCTTGAGGAGGCAAACCAGTATGCACTCGAACGTGAGGCCTTTGGTAAACCGATCGGTCAGTTTCAGGCAATTCAGCATCAGCTTGTTGAAATGGCTACAGAGATCGAGCTTTCTCGCCTTATTACCTATAAAGCTGCATGGATGCAGGCCAATAATCCTACAGATCCCAATGTGGGAGTTATTGCAAGCATGGCAAAGATGTATACTTCTGATGCAGCATTCAGATGCACTGACAAGGCAATGAGAATTCTTGCCGGGTACGGGTTTACCATGGAATATCATATACAGCGCTATTACAGGGATATCAGACAACTTGTCTTTGCACCTATCACCAATGAAATGAGCAAAAACTATATCGGGCAGGTAATGTTAGGCCAGAAAAAATCTTATTGATTGTTGCGGCAACCAGGCTCCTGCAGAAATTAAGCAGGAGCCTGGTTTCGTTTTCAGAAAGTTTATGTCCCGCTCTGCGTTTTTCCATTCTGTGCCAGGCATTTTGAAAGAACCTGCCGGTTATTAGCCCAACAAGATGAAAATCACAGCCTGCTCTGGTGCAAGCAGGATGAAAAACATAGACTTTACTTAATCTATAAAAGGGAGGTAAGAGAATGGAGCAGAAGTTTAATACGGATTTAATTTCAGGCTTTGGACCTGATAAGATGCTTGCTGATTTGACGTTTGCTGAAATGGAACCAGGCTCGGACTGTGGGGGTGGAACGTACAAAATTACAAAACAAGAGGTTGAAAAATTTGCAAAGCTTATGGGTGACCCCAATACAGGTGAGGTTAACGTTCCGGTAGGCATGATCTATATTTTTGGGCTTAGGATATGCTGGGACCGTAAAGTCTTTATTGACCAGGCTATAAGAGCAGGGGACAGGATTACTTTTTACAAACCTGCAAAAACTGGTGATACGATTACAACAGGGCTTTCCATTGCGGATAAAAAAGAGGTCAAAAAGGAAAAAGACGGCAAAGTCAGAATTAATAAATTTCTCTATATTAATATGAATGCAACGAACCAGAACAATGAAAAGATTACAGATATTCAGATGAGTTTCCTGTTGCCGAAAACCATGAAGTAAACTTTACTTTGTTATATATAAAGGAGGAAAAAATGGCTGATTTTGCAAGTTTAAACACAGGAGATGTTCTACCATCAAAAAGCCTGTCGGTTACTCAGGATCTCATAAACGAGTATGCTGACATTTGTGGTGACTACAATACGCTTCACGTTGATGTTGAGGGCATGAAAGATCACCCTGTTTTCAAGGGAACTATAGCTCACGGAACCATCAACGTTGAGCCTGTTCTTCAGGCTGTATGTACGATACAGTAAACAAGCTGGCCAGTTGAAGGCACCACCATTGACCTTCAGTTCAGAGCGCCGGTAAAGCCCGGCATGACCATTTCAAGCAGCCTGGTTGTAAAAGAAAAGAAAACCGATGGTGAAAAAAACATCCTTGTCTGTGATATGCAGATACAGGATCAGGATGGTGCCCCCTGTGTTAAAGGGACAGCTGAAATAGCAGTTCCATAACCTGTAAATGAGAAACAAAAAAGAACCTGCTCTACTCAAAGCCGGGATCTATGTAAATTTTCTTAGGTTCCGGTTTTAAATATTTTTATTCTTACAGTATCTGGAGGATATTAAATGAAAATTAGCAAAGATCTGAAAACTGACTTGTACAAACGAATGGTTCGTCAAAGAACCTTTGAGGACGAAACCACAAAAATCTTTGCAGGTGGAGAAATGCCCGGCTTTCTGCATCTGTCACAGGGCGAGGATGCGGTAGCTGCAGGAACATGCGCAAACCTTGACCTTGAAGATGCAATCTATACAACACACCGGGGTCACGGCTGCATTATAGCAAAAGGAGCCAACCTGAAGCCCATGATGGCAGAACTTTTCGGTCGAATTGACGGATGCTGCAAGGGAAGGGCAGGGTCTATGCACTTTGCTGATGTGAAAACAGGGTGTATGGGGTCTAACGGTATCGTAGGGGAAGGTATGAGGCTTGCCATCGGGACTGCTTTTGCACAGAAATACAAAAAAACAAAGAATGTTACAGCCGTCTTCTTCGGTGAAGGTGCAACCGGAACAGGAGCATTCCATGAGTCTTTTAATATGGCGGCAACTTTGAAGCTCCCGGTTATTTTTGTCTGCAGCATTAACCTCTATGCCCAGATGACCCACAAATCCGTGCATATTGCTGTTGAAAATGTTGCTGACCGGGCAGCTGGATATGGTGCCCCCGGTGTAACCATTGACGGAAATGATGTGGAGCTTGTCTATTCAGAAGTGGCAAAAGCGGTGAAACATGCACGTGACGGGAAAGGGCCGTACTTGATTGAATGCAAGACCTACCGCCACCACGGTCACTTTGAGGGAGACCCCTGCAACTACAGACCAGAGGGTGAGCTTGAAAAATGGTTAAAAAAGGACCCCATTGTTCTGTATGAAAAAAAGCTTAAAAAAGAGGGTGTTCTTGATGTAAAGGCAATGCAGACCATAAGAGAAGCAACTCAAAAAGAGATTGATGAAGCAGTTGCATTCGCAAGAAAGAGCCCCCAGCCTGATGTTGAGGAACTTTATAAGGACATTTTTGCTTAATTTGTTTACTCGTGAAATAAAAACATAAGTGCTGTAAATTAATATTTGTTAACTGGAGGAAATATAAATGTCTGAGAGAAAAGCCTTGAATTTTCAGTGGGCAATAAATCACGGTATCGCGGAAGAGATGAGAAGAGATCCTGATGTGTTTATAGTTGGCGAAGACGTAGGCGGTCCAGGAGGACCTTTTGGCATTACCCGGGGTATTAAGAAAGAGTT
>JAJRXD010000006.1 GCA_024276465.1 Deltaproteobacteria bacterium | reverse complement strand
GACAAAATTCAAGAGTATAAAACAGGCGATTTGCACTCTCATAATTAAAGCAGGCAATCGAAGAGCCCAAAGCCCATATTTTGGGTAATGTTCTGGTATGGCCTGGGAGCTGATCGTTGATTCTGGGGCAAACTGTGGGACCGGATTTTCACCAGTTAATGAAGACAATCTGGTCAGAGAGTAAATTCTGATTATATCAGACAGAGGCCCCAGGATTTTTTGACAACATAAAATTCAAGGCTATTGTTAATCCTCCACAATGGGAAACAACAAATGGTCAAGTCTCCGTTTGACTCTTGCATGTCATGCTTAATCCTGTGCCCTGGTTCGTGAGCTGTTTTCTTTGCGTGTTTTGTGGTTTAGCTTTTTTAACTGATTCCCTGCCAAAGCTACTTGTCAGCCCCTTGAAAAAGGGGATCCAGTTCTTCTATTGTGTTTCCGGATTCCCGATAACTACCTTCGGGAATGACATCTGCATGCTTTTACCCGAAGGCCGGGTGGAACAAAGGTGGGGATTCTGACAACCCGGAAAGTCAATCTACGTATTAAAATTACATAACATTTTGATTTTCCTGTCGAGTTTAAAAGAGTTTAACATAGTTTTTGTACGATCCTGGCCGCATAATCGCATACAAAAAACAAATATTTTATAAAGCCAATATCCCACATTATAATAATGGATCCATTTATCTACACGCAGCTATAATGTTTTTTCGGTTTACAGGAGTGGATAATTTAACACTTGTCTGAAGCTGGCCTCCAAAAACATTCACAATTTTTTGCGCCCTCTCAAAAGAGATGCCGTGATACTCATTTCTCTCATCACGGGATACTTGGGCGACAGATACCTTAAGGCACTTCGCAAGCTCACTCTGGGTAAGCCCACTAAAGATTCTCAACGCTACCAACTGCTGTCCAATATGATTAATTCTCTTAAGTATTTTATAATCTTGTCTTTTGAGTTTTTCATATGTTTCAACTTCAGCAACCATATCCTGATGAAAACAGAGCACAGGATCCATTGCGGTTTTAATTTCCTCAGGAGAAAGGTTTAAATTTTTCAATTCGTCTTCCTGTTTATTTATGGCTGTTTTGTTTTGTTTTAAACGACGTACAGCTTCTTTGTGCTCCCTTTCTGTTCTTATCATTTCTCCTCACACTCCCTTCATTATTATTATTTTAAGAGCTTTACAATTCCCTTAGGCGATCATCACGTGTTTTCCTAAACAAAGCAGGAAACAGTAATGGGTTACCATATCTATCAACTATTCCCGTAATTTGCCCAAAATTTGGAAAAAGCTCTACTCTATAAATATGCCAAATGGGTAATTTCAATTCTCCCGATTCCGGATCTCTTTTTTTATCCACAGGGCTCCACGACCACGCCTTGTGTGGATCAAGAAGGTTTAGTTCTTGCCGCAATTGTTCAAGTTTGTAGGCCCTATGATATTCAAAATATCCATCTATGTCGTTAGGGTGTGTTTTTTCTTCAACAAACGATCCATTAATGAAAATATCTTCTATACCTGATTTCCACAGTTGGTTTGCTAATGTTTCTAAATTATCAACAAGCCTCATTCTCCACGCACTATCCCAATTTGGGATCGGCTTCCCTGGCCCCAACACCAGCAACGATTTTTTCAACTGAGAAAATGTAGCCAAATACTCGCCAGGATTTAAAAGCCCATATTTATTAAAATTCTTCGGCAATTTCATTGTTTATATTAACATATATGTTAACTTCTATATAAAAGTATAGACACAATAAAGAAAATGTCAAGCCCAAAATAGTGGTTTCTGCAATCCAGACAGTAAAAAAAAGGAAAAGTTGTATTTCCGTGTTGTCAGGGAATTAATTCTAAGCCAATAATTAACAGTCAAAAGCATACCACACCCAAGCAGTCAAAAGCATACCACATTTAATTCCCCATTTAATTCCCCATTTAATTCAGCAAAAACAACAACAAGGTTGGGATATGAAAAAAGTAACCTGTATTAACTGTAGCCAGGAGTTTATTCAAAGTCCGAGACATAAGAACCAGTGTTATTGCCAAAAGCAGAGCTGTCAGAAAGCCAAAAAAGCAGACTGGCAACGCCGCAAAATGAAAACAGATTCGGAATACAAAGCCAGTCAAAAGTTGAGCCACAGGAAATGGTTGGGAACCAACCCGTAGCGGAAATAGAGGAAATAACGTTGGTTCTTTGTCAACTTGTTTGGTTTCACCCTGTTCAGGAAGTTAATCTGAATAAGCTTGACAGCTTTCAAAAACCAGCACCTTTTGGCACCCAAGACGAAAACAGCCCATAATTCACGAGGAATTACAGGCTGTTAGTTCAAAATGGTGCCGAAGGCCGAAGTCAATCTAAGTATTTAAAATTACATAACATTTTGATTTTTCTGTCGAGTTTAAAAGAGTTTAACATGGTTTTTGTACGATCCTGGCCGCATAATCGCATATAAAATATCATTTAATAATCTTTATTGATGAACGTTAATCATTTTTTCCTGTCGGGCGGGAATTTATATTGTCGCTCATCAGGATATACCAGTATCTAATGTTACGCGGTGGGTAAGACAATTCATAATGGTTCTATAACGGTTTTAGAGGGTGGTAAAAACAAATTAAATGATTGATATTGCTTAAAAATCAATGGTGGGGACTCACCGCCTTCCAAAAATCAAGTCTCCCCAGCGTTGACACATAAAAAACCCGTATTTACAATGCGTTGAGAGCTTCCAGGTGCCATTCTACGCATATAAGCTGCTTCACATTTCCTCCAAACAGTGAATGGATCTGCCTGCGCCAAGGCTTTGGTAGGCAGGCGTATGTTCGACTTGTCCCTCCAAAGCTTTTAAATCGACAGAGGATTCCCCCCTGCCACATCAGGTGTGGTGTTGTCATAATCCGAGCATGACAGATGAACGAGAAAGTAGCAACTATTTTAACCCTATCTCTTCTTTCCGTCAAAATATTCTGGATTTAACTTGACATACGTCCGAGATAGAGCTAATCATATTACAACTATGTCGGAAATACGTCAAATGGATCAGCCAATGAAACTGAATGAATTCTTGTCGCAGCACGCTGTGTTCACGGTGGACGAACTGGACCGATTCCTGTCTGCCAGAGGGTCCGGCAAACCGAACACCCGCAAGTCGCTCCTGACCTACTACCGCAAACAGGGACGGATAATACCTGTGCGTCGCGGGCTATATGCGACAGTCCCATTGGGCGGCAATCCAGCGTCAAGCCCGGTTGATCCCTATCTCGTGGCGGCCAGGCTGACTGCGGACGCGGTTCTTGCATACCACACAGCCCTGGAATTTCACGGAAAAGCCTACTCGGTCTATACAAGGCTTTACTACGTATCCACGAGCAAATCCCTTCCGTTTAAGTTTCAGGCTCATGAATTTATGCGCGCTCCCGTACCTCATCCTATCAGGCTGAAGGGAAAGGAGATGTTTGGAGTCACCAGTCTCAAACGGTCCGGGGTAGAACTTAGAGTAACCAATCTTGAAAGAACCTTTGTTGACGTGCTTGACCGGCCGGACCTGACCGGAAGCCTCGAAGAGATATGGCGGTCCCTGGAATCGGTGGAGTTCTTCAACCTCGATCAGGTCATCGAGTACGTTCTCCTGTTGGAGAATGCGACCACCGCTGCAAAGGTGGGATTTTTTCTTCAGCAGCACAAGAAAACCTTGATGGTTGAAGATGTACACTTGAATCCACTTAAAAAGATGCGGCCCAGGCAGCCTCACTATTTTATCCGCAGTAAGCGCAAGGGCTGCCAGTGGGTCAAGGACTGGAACCTGTTGGTCCCGGCAGAAATCCTGAACAAGTCCTGGGGAGAGGTGCTGTGAAGTTTTCGTCGTCGGAAATAATGCCTGTAGCCGAATCAACCGGCTTCAGGGCAGAGATGGTTGAAAAGGTGCTCCTTCTGCTGAATCTGCTGGATGCCCTGAACTTGCACCCATTTTTCAAGGGGAAATGGGCCTTGAAGGGCGGTACGGCCTTGAACATGTTTATGTTCGCCCTTCCCAGATTGTCCGTGGATATCGACCTCAATTACATCGGGACGCTGGATCGCGAGGGAATGCTAAAGGACAGACCCAAGCTCGAGCAGGCCGCCCAGGCAGTATTTTCCCGAGAAGGGTTTACCACCAAGAGGGTGCCGGAGGAACATGCAGGTGGGAAGTGGCGACTCTCCTACCAGAGTTTCATGGGACAATCAGGGAACCTCGAGGTTGATCTGAATTTCATGTTCAGACAACCATTGTGGGATATTCAGATCATTGATTCTCATCTGCTCGGTGATTTCCAAGCCAGGAATATTCCGGTCCTCGACCTGCATGAACTGGCGGCAGGCAAGCTCGCGGCCTTGCTCGCGCGCGGGCAAGCGAGGGATTTGTTCGACTGTCACCGGATTCTCAATATGATTGAGCTCGAACACGACCTGCTCCGCATAGCATTTGTTGTTTATGGCGGGATGAACCGCAAAGACTGGAGGACTGTTTCAATCGAAGACGTGGATTTCGATTCAGTGGAACTGACAAAGTCACTCATCCCCACTCTTGACTTTCGTGAAATACAGGAACAAGGATCACCAGCGGAATTCGGGACACGCCTTGTTAGAGAGTGTCGGGAAGGCCTTTCTATGGTGCTGCCATTCAATGATGCTGAGCGGGAATTCCTGGATTTGCTGCTCGATAAGGGCGAAATCGATTCCACGATTCTGACCGCTGATGAAACACTCCAGAAACGAATTGGGCAGCAACCGCTCCTCGAGTGGAAAGCCCTCAACGTTCGGAAATACAAAGGGTTGTCCTGATGTGTAAAAACAGGGTACGCTGGTTCTTTATCAACTTATTTGTTTTAGCCTGTTCAGACAGTTCATCTGAACAAGCTTGATTCCTTGCAAAAATCCAGCACCCAGCGGCACCCAAGACGAAAACAGCCCATAATTCACAAGGAATTACAGGCTGTTAGTTCAAAATGGTGCCGAAGGCCGGAATCGAACCGGCACGGGTCTCCCCACTGCGCCCTCAACACAGCGTGTCTACCAGTTCCACCACTTCGGCAAAAATGATTTATTCTTTTTCAGGAATATTGTCCGGAGCAGGGACCACAGTTTTTGCTTCTCCGCTGACACCTGCTTTACCGGCCACTGGCTGGGCAGCAGAACCTTTAACAGCTCGCTCCATGCCTGCAGGGGTGCCGGGCATCTGCGGAGCAACAGGCTGCATATCTTTAACAAGAGAATCCCCAAAAGGATTTGCTGAAAAATATGCAAGGCTTAGGGATGTTACCATAAAAATTACAGCAGCTATGGTTGTTATCTTGCCAAGAAAAGGCGCGGGCCCTGCAGCACCGAAAACAGTCTGTGTTGATCCGCCAAATGCTGCACCCATATCTGCGCCTTTGCCTGTCTGGAGAAGCACTATCAGGATAAGGGCTATACATACAAAAACATGAACTAAAACCATAAAAGTAATCATAATTTAAGTTTTCCCCAAGAATAATTGTTTTACTGATACACCTGATTAGCTTAATTTATTGATATTAGCCTGTTTTTTTAAAAAAATCAACAATTATTTTTTGAAGTTCACAATTCTTGTAAACAGATCAGCTTTAAGGCTTGCGCCCCCTACAAGTGCGCCGTCAACATCTTCCTGCTGCATAATTTCATCAACATTATCCGGTTTTACGCTTCCACCGTAAAGAATTCTCATATTTTGTGAAATGTCCCTGCCCGCGATTTCCGAAATAGTATTCCTGATAAATTTGTGAACCTCCTGAGCCTGGTCAGGAGAGGCTGTTTTACCTGTGCCGATTGCCCAGACAGGCTCATACGCTATGATAATACTGTCAAAGTCAGAAGGTGTAAAACCGTCAAGGCTGCCCTTTATCTGTTTTTTCACAACATTCATGGTGTTTCCTGACTCTCTTTGTTCAAGGGTTTCCCCTACGCACACAATAGGAATAAGCCCTGCGCTTAAAGCTGCTTTGACTCTTTTATTCACTGTTTCATCTGTTTCCCCAAAGTACTGCCTTCTTTCGGAATGTCCTATGATTGCGTGGGAACACCCTGTCTCTTTAATCATCCCGGGTGCAATCTCACCGGTAAAAGCACCCTTTTCCTCCCAGAAAACATTCTGCGCAGCAACAGAAATATTAGAGCCCCCAAGTTCTGACACAACAGCGCAAAGAGCAGTAAACGGCGGGCCTACAATAATTTCTACTCCTTCAATTCCGGATAAATTTTGTTTAAGTTCCCGGACAAGATCTGTTGCTTCCTGTACGGTGTTGTGCATTTTCCAGTTTCCTGCAATAACCGGTGTTCTCATGATTTTACTCCTTTTAGTCGTGTTGCGGGTTACAGGTTGCGCGTTTTATGAGGAACTCAGTGCCTTTTTTTATTGAGTATTGCCTGTTGGCTTTTTTAAAAATATTAAATCCCTCAACTCCCAACTTTTCCAGTCCCTGATTTATTTAGTCTGCTTTTCCAAAGCTGCAATACCGGGAAGTTTCTTTCCCTCCATCATCTCCATGAATGCGCCCCCGGCTGTGGAAACAAAAGAGACAGAATCCTGCCTGCCGGATTTTTTCAGCGCAGCAACCGAATCACCTCCCCCCACAATACTCATGGCCGATGACTCTGCAATGCTCTCGGCAATTGCAAATGTGCCCTGGCTGAACTCGTGGATTTCAAAAACACCCATGGGACCGTTCCAGACAATGGTTCCAGCCTCCCTGATGGTTTTGCTGAAAGACTCAACTGTCTGTGGCCCGATGTCAAGACCCATCCAGTCGGGAGGGATGTCATCTGAGGAAACAGTACGGGTTGGGACCCCGCTTTTTATTTCCCGGGCTATAACGCAGTCAACTGGCAGCAGCAGCCGGACACTTTTTTCAGAAGCCCCGGACATGACGGTTTTAGCAGTCTCGACAAGGTCCTGCTCTACCATTGATCTGCCGATCTCTTTGCCCCGGGCTTTCAGAAACGTAAAAGCCATTCCGCCCCCGATCAAAAGAGCATCTACTTTCTGCAGCAGGTTTTCAAGCACTTCCAGCTTTCCTGAAACCTTGGCTCCTCCCACCACCGCGACCAGGGGCCGCCTGGGATTTGTCATGGCATTCTCAAAGGCGGTGATCTCTTTTTTCATCAGGAACCCGGCTGCGCAAACCGGAACAAAACGGGTGATGGCCTCCACTGAGGCATGGGCGCGGTGAGAAACAGCGAAAGCATCGCTGATGAAAACATCTGCGCCTGACCCCAATTCTTCTGCAAATTTCTCATTGTTTTCCGTCTCCCCGGCGTAGAAGCGCAGGTTCTCCAGCAGCAGCAGTTCACCGGGCCTGAGAGCGGCTTTTTTAGAGGCTGTATCCTCTCCAATGCAGTCATCGGCAAACAGTACCTCCATGCCGAGAAGTTCTGAAAGACGCCTGACCACTGGTGCAAGACTCATTCCTGCAACCACCCTGCCCTTTGGGCGGCCCAGGTGGGATGCGGCAATAACAGAGCCGCCTCTGTCAAGAACATATTTCAGGGTTGGTATTGTTGCCCTTATGCGATTGTCATTGGTAATGTTGCCGGTTTCATCCAGGGGAACATTGAAGTCTGCCCTGATGAAAACCTTTTTGCCCTTAACATCAATTTCGTCGATATATCTGACAGTCATTTTTTGTTCTCCTGTATTGTTAGAAACTCTGAAACGATAACATCTTTCCCGCTAAAGAGCCTATGAGCAACAAAAACTTTTTTGAAACCGCGGACGCACGCAGACAGGCACAGACATCATGACAGGACGACCTGTCATATCATGAGCAGCTACCACTATGTGATGCAGACTATTAACCCGCAACCTGCACATATTTACTTAACCGTATCCATATGGATGATAAGATCACAAACCTTGTGCGAATAACCCATTTCATTGTCATACCAGGACACTATTTTGACAAAGGTATCGCTGAGGGCAATTCCTGCATCTGCATCAAAAATAGAGGTGCGTGAATCACCGATAAAATCACAGGAAACAACAGCATCTTCCGTGTACCCAAGGATGCCTTTGAGCTCACCTTCAGAAGCGCTTTTCATGGCAGCTTTGATTTCATCATATGAAGCACCTTTTTCAAGACGGCATGTGAGATCAACAACCGATACATCAGGCGTTGGAACGCGGAAAGCCATACCTGTAAGTTTACCATTAAGTTCCGGGATAACTTTGCCAACAGCTTTTGCAGCGCCGGTTGAAGAGGGAATGATGTTCTGGGAAGCACCGCGGCCGCCTCTCCAGTCTTTCATTGACGGGCCGTCAACAGTTTTCTGAGTAGCAGTAGTTGCGTGAACAGTTGTCATAAGCCCTTCTGCAATACCCCAGTTATCATTAAGAACCTTGGCAATTGGGGCCAGGCAGTTTGTTGTACATGAAGCATTGGATACAATGTCCATATCAGCGCAATAGGACTTATGGTTTACACCCATTACAAACATGGGGGTTGTGTCTTTTGAAGGCGCAGACATTACAACACGTTTTGCACCTGCTTTAAGGTAAGCTTCGGATTTTTCACGGGTAAGAAACAGGCCTGTTGACTCAACAACATAGTCTGCTCCAACTTCATTCCATTTAAGATTTGCAGGATCTTTCTCTGATGTTACACGAATATTTGTTCCGTTAACAACAAGGTTTCCTCCGCTGACTTCCACATCACCATCAAATCTGCCGTGGGTAGAATCATATTTAAGCATGTATGCCATATAATCAACCGAGATAAGGTCATTGATACCGACAATTTCTATTTCCTGCTTGCTGCAGGCAGCACGAAAAACAAGACGGCCTATTCTTCCAAAACCATTGATTCCAACTTTTATTGCCATAGTTATATCCTCCCGGGTTTATAAAAATTATAAAAAAACCATTAATCAGTTTTTGCAAATTATCTTTTGAAATATTTCATATTTTTGTTATATCTGCAAGCACATAACGAGTTGTAATTAAACACAATCAGGAAGGAATTTCAATGAAAAAAACAGAAGATCTTTTTGCTGAGCTTATGGAAATTATCTGCACTTTGAGAGGCCCGTACGGCTGTCCATGGGATAGAAAACAGACCCCTGAAAATGTCAAAGCTTATCTTGTTGAGGAACTTTATGAGCTGTTAGAGGCAATTGACATGGATGAAGAAAAGATGCTGGTGGAGGAGACAGGAGATATTCTGTTTATGATTATGTTTCTTGTTAACCTGTATGAACAGAAAAAAGGATTTAGTTTAAATGATGTTCTGAATACTGTTATAAAGAAGATGAAACACAGACACCCCCATGTTTTTGGCGATAAAACTGTAAATTCTGCCGACGAAGTAATGGAAAACTGGCAGATGCTTAAAGAACAGGAGGGGAAAAAAGCCAAAAATTCCATTCTTGACGGAATTCCGGGAAATCTTCCTGCCCTGTCCCATTCTTTTTTTATTACTTCCAAAGCCTCTAAAGTCGGTTTTGACTGGCAAATACCTGAGGAGGTTTTAAAAAAGCTTAAGGAAGAAACAGAAGAACTTGAAGCTGCACTGACCGAAGGGCAGAAAGGTAAAATTGCAGAGGAGACAGGAGACATTCTTTTCAGCATTGTAAATTTAAGCAGGCATCTGGGCATTGACCCGGAACAGGCCCTGCGCAAAGCCAATACAAAATTTATAAGGCGTTTCAACCACATAGAAACAGAATTAAAAAAACAGGGAAGGGAGATCAAAAAAACACCGCTGGAAGAATTGGACAGATTATGGGAAGAGGCAAAAATACTGGATAGAGAAGACTGACTGGTTGCTGGAAAAAGTCTGAATCTAAAGGGTTTTAAATCTTTTCCCGGGCTTTGTACGGCCCTCTTCAATATCACGCAGTTTCTTTTCCCATTTTGCCCTGTATGAGGAAAAACGCTGATGAAAACTGTTTGCAAAAAAAAGCATACTGACAGACATCAGAATGCTTTTTGCTTTAACAGAACTGCTGACTTCGCGCTTAAGCTGGTCAAACTCCTTAACAGGGGGCAGTTTTTCTATCCCTGAAAAGTAGAGGTTGAACTTTGTGTCAAGCTCAAGAAGACGTCCGTTTAATTCAGCAATTTTTTGTCTAATATTCTCAGCCATTGTCTTAGCAGTTAGTAAAATATGGCATTTCCAAAATTTCCAGTGTACAGTAGAAGGACTTATTAATGAAATTGTTTACCATTATTACATAAACCTGTTAACATTCAAAAATTTTTTTATTATATCAGTAAAAACCATGCCCTGGCAGACTGTGTCGCAATTATGAATGAGAAAGGTAGCTGTCCTGCTTACGGGGCGTAACATCTTGAAAATGCATGGACTCACCGGCACAAACTAAAGTTTGCGGCTACCAAAAGCCTGTTATGACACAGTCTCCGGAGGGAGAAATCTTAACAGTTTGTTTTTCTTGACTTACATGTACTGGCTGATAAAATGTTAAAATCAGTTTTTTGTTTGTATTTCTCCATCCCAAGGGGCAAAAGTGAACGGAACAGATAAAAGATGGAACATTAAGGGTCCCAGCCCCGGACTGAGTCAAAAAATTTCCAGGTCTTTAAACATCTCCCCCCTTGTCTCTCAGCTTCTGATTAACAGAGGATTAGATACCCCTGAGCTTATAAGTTCATTTCTTTCAGCAAATCTTCGTGATCTTCATTCCCCCTTCCTTATGAAGGATATGCAGAAGGCTGTTGATAGAATAATAACAGCCATTAACAGAAATGAAAAAATATCTGTTTTTGGAGATTACGATGTTGATGGCATCACTTCCACAGCACTGATGGTTCTTTTTTTAAAGGAGCTGAAATCTGACGTTTCTTTTTATATTCCTGACAGGGTCAGTGAAGGCTACAGCCTGAATATCAATGCTTTGAAGAAGATCAAAAGAGGCGGCATAACCCTCATAATTACAGTTGACTGCGGTGTTTCTGATTTTAAAGCAATTTCCTTTGCAAATTCTCAGGGGCTGGATGTCATTGTAACAGACCACCACGTAACTCCAGAGGCTTTGGCGCCGGCATACGCAATTTTAAATCCAAAGCAGCCGGGGTGCAGATTCCCCTTTAAAGGGCTGGCAGGTGTTGGGGTTGCCTTTAACCTTGTAATGGCACTGAGAAAAGCACTGCGCGAAAAAGGGTTCTGGCAGCACAGCAGAGAGCCAAACCTGAAAGAATATCTTGATCTGGTGGCCCTTGGTACAATTGCGGATGTGGCACCAGTTCTGGACGAAAACCGGATATTTGTAAAGAGCGGTCTTGGGATACTTTCGGAAGGAAAAAGACCGGGAATAAAAGCGCTTAAGTTAGTAAGTGGAATTCCCGAAGGAGTGGTAATGGCAAACCTTGTAGCATACAGGCTGGCACCAAGATTAAATGCCCCGGGCCGTTTGTCAGATGCCGCGCTGAGCGTTCAGGTACTTCTTGCCACAGAATTTGAAGATGCTTTTGCCATGGCAAAGAAGATAGATGAGGCAAACACCAGGAGGCAGCAGGTAGAAAGAAAAATTCTGTCAGAAGCAAGAAAGATGATTAAAAAAGAGAACAATCTGTCAGAATCCATTATTCTGTTTTCGCCTGCCTGGCATCAGGGTCTGGTGGGGCTCTGTGCTTCCCGCCTGAGTGATGAATTTTACAGGCCTGCAATCCTGATTTCAATTAATGAAAAAAAGGGTGACGGCCGCGGCTCAGCACGAAGTATTCAGGGGTTTGACCTGTATAAGGCCCTGCAAAAATGCAGCTCTTTTTTAAGCGCATTTGGAGGTCATATGAGCGCAGCAGGCTTGACTGTTCCGGTAGGTAATCTTGATCCATTTATTGAGAAGTTCAATGATATTGTGAAACAGGAGCTGATGCCGGAAGATTTTATCCCGTCCATTAATGTTGATGCTGAAATATCCCTTGGGCAGCTGTCCTGTAAAGTCCTTGAGGAGATAGAAGCCCTGTCCCCCTTTGGATCCGCCAACCCGGAACCTGTTTTCAGCAGCAATGAAATAAAGTTTTTCAGCTCAATGGTCGTTGGAAACGGGCACCTGAAATTAAAAATAAAAGAGGACGGACGGTTTTTTGATGCCATTGGTTTTAACATGGCTTCCAGGTACAGTATGAAACATGAAAAAATCCGTCTGGCCTTTGTACCCCAGTTCAATTTTTTTAACGGGGAAAAAATTATCCAGCTCAACCTGAAAGATATTAAGGAGTGTGCAGGGGATTAGAGGTTACAGGCTGCTGTTTACCATATTGTTCGCAGCCCAGACATTTTTAATCTAAACCCGGAATAAAAAGCAGGTTTCTGTTTTGAAATTCCGGGGAAAAATCTTGGAGCAGAATTATGGATAAACTGGAAGAAATAAAAGAGACAGGAGAAGATATAAGTATAGAAAAACTGTTGCGTGACAGGGAGAAAATTGACGAGCAGCTGAAAGACAAATTCTCCCATGATGTAACCGTAATGTTCACTGACATCAAGGGGTCAACCAATTATTTTGAGACATATGGGGATATTGAAGGACGCCTGATGGTTCAGAAGCACAATGAAATACTTTTTCCGCTGGTTGAAAAACACAGGGGACGGGTCATTAAAACCATTGGCGATGCCATAATGGCTGCTTTTGAAGAGCCGGTTGAAGCGGTTCGTTCTGCAATTGATATGCAGGAAGCCCTTTTTGAATACAACAGAAAGAAAAAAGAGAAAAAGGATCAGATTCAGATCCGTATCGGGGTAAACACCGGCGAGGGCCTTGTTGAGAAAAAGGATATTTTTGGAGATGTTGTAAATGTTGCAGCCAGGGTTGAATCCCTTACAGAACCGAACGAAATCATGATTTCCAGCCCGGTTTATGAAGAGGTGAGAAAAACTGATGATATTATATGCCGGTATGCAAGTCAGACAAAGGTAAAAGGCAAGGTAGATGCTATTGAAGTATTCAGGGTCGTATGGGGAGAAGAGGAATCTGTTAAAGGGCTCACCCGATCACAATCTGCTGTGGCTAAAACAGGAAGAAAGAAAAAAAAGCTGCACAAGCGTTTAGAGATAGATATAAGCAGGGAAGGGGACACAATAAGGATAACTGCCGCAGAAAAGTCTGAAAGAGGTGAAAGCACTATTCAGCCCTATGAAGAGATGCGGGTTTCAATGACAGAGACAGACAGGCAATGCCGGGAAATCACCAGCCTTCTGAGCCAGGCAAACACCAGTGGCAAAGTATCAAAAGAGATCCTTTCAAGGCTTCGCGATGCCGGAAAAGCGCTGTTTGATGACCTTTTAACTGCCAGGGCCAAAGAGACGCTGCGCAGCTGCACTGTAGATGACCTTGTGTTTCATATCGAAGATAACCTTGTTCAGGTACCATGGGAGCTTTTATATGACGGTGAGCATTTTCTCTGCCAGAAATTCAATATGGGGCGGGTTGTAAAAACAAAACACGGTATTGTCAACATAAAACACCGGGAGATGTCCCGCCCCCTGAAGATGCTTATTGTTTCTGACCCCAAAGGTGACCTGGAAAATTCATTTAAAGAGGGACAGGCTATTGGAGAGATTCTGGAAGGAAACCCGTTTTTTATCAGTGCTAATCAGAAAAGCGGTCAGATTACAGCGGAATATATCATGGAAAAAGTCAAAAATTTTGATTTAATCCACTATGCCGGGCATGCTGATTATGATCCGGATGATCCTTCAAACACCGGATGGCTGCTTGAAGGGGGTATTTTGTCTTCGACAGATATCATGAAACTTGCCGGGGGCAGGCCGATGCCCTCCCTTGTTTTCTGCAATGCCTGCAGGTCCGGGCAGACAGGCGAGTGGAAGATCGGGTCAGGCTACAATCAGGAAATTTTCAGCCTGGCAAATGCATTCCTTTTAACTGGAGTCCAGCATTATGTGGGGACATTCTGGGAGATTCTGGATGAGCCTGGAGCACACTTTGCCGCTGAGTTCTACAGAGCAGTGCTTGACGGTGCATCCATAGGAGAGGCAATGCGCAGGGCCAGGATGTTTCTCATAAAGGAGTTTGGAGAGGACACCATTGTGTGGGCAAGCTACATGCTGTATGGAGATCCGGGGTTCAGCTATCTGTAGCTTGAGCAGGAGGGGGAAGAAGAATTTTTACAGGAAGCAAAGGACATGAGTGCCTCAGGGGAGGCTGAATGCCATGAAACTACTCCAGGCAAAGCAGACAGCTCAGAGACAGCTACTGCCCCTGCAGCCTTCAGCAGGATGTTTGCTTTAGGAGCAATGGTGGTGGTTATTGCACTTGCCCTGACTGTTTTTTTCATGCAGGCAGGAAAAGATACAGCTCTGGAAAGGGACCCTTATTTATTATCCTATTCACTGCTTCATGCAAATAAAGCTGAGGATGCCCGTCGCGGGTTTGAAAGCCTTCCAGAAGATGACTCAAGAAAATTTGAGGGTCTTTCCGCTGTGTTTTTTGAGAAAGGGGATTATGATTCAGCTCTGGAAATGAGCAATAAATCTCTTGAAATTGCTCCTTATAACCTCTATGCACTGGTTATAAAGGGAAATATTCTTTTTTCTCTCGGGAAGATGGATGAGGCTCTGAAAAAATATGAAAAAGCTGTCAGCATGAAAGACGGGCTCAGGTGGCAAAAGGCAGAGGCCCTCAATGGAATTGCAAGAATTTACTCAGAGAGGGGAGAAACGGAAAAAGCAGTGGAGTTTTATGGACGTGCAGCACAGCTTAACCCTGAGAGTTCTGAAATATTTACCAATTACGGAGTTGCGATGCAGAGAATGGGCGATAATGAAAAAGCTGTCTCTTCTTTCCGGAAAGCTGCAAAGATTAATCCCCAGGACCAGTACTCATCGGTTTTGTTTGCACAGGCGTTCAAAAATCAGCAGGATGAACAGGACGGAGAAAGGCAGCAGCGAATTGATAAACTTGTCAACGAAATTGCAGAAAAATTTAAAAAGCCCATTTCCACAGGGGCATTGGCAGACCAGTGGACATCAAGACCGGTTGTGATAAGCTTTCTGGATTTTAAGAGCAGGGGGGCGCCTTCACTGAGATAGGGAGAAGATGAGTTTTTTCTGCTTCAGCTTAATGCTCTTATTCAGGAGGGTGGAAGGGTGAAGATTGTAGAAAGAGAGCTTCTGGATAAAATTCTTGCTGAACTTAAGCTGAGCTCTTCAGAGCTGGCTGACCCTGACACTGCACTGAGACTGGGCAAAATACTTTCTGCAGGGCTTATTGCCACAGGCTCAATAACACGATATAAAAAGGACTATCAGATCAGCATCAGGCTGACTGACACTGAGACCACTGCCATAAAAGGGGTAATAGTTGCATCCGGCAGAGATTTAAACGGACTTGTACAGGATGTTGCCGGGAAAATAATGAAAAAGATAAAAACTGCATATCCCATACGCGGAAAAGTTATGATGCTTGAAGGAGACCGGGTTGTGCTGAACATAGGAACAGAGGCTGGTGTAAAAAACGGTATGGTGTTTAAGGTTCTGGAGAATGCAGCAGCTGAAAATGGTGGCACAGTGCGCCTGAAACCTGCAGGCACACTGACCATAGCATCTGCTGAACCTGATCTGGCCTATGCTACAGCTGCAGGGCAGACACAGGGGCTTAAAAAAGAGATGAAGGTGGAGGAGATGATGATTCTGCAGTAATGAGTTATGATATGGGCAGACATGCAGGCACAGGGTACATAGTGATACAGACACAGAGTAAAATGCAAAACAGGGGTAGGAGCGCATTCATGCGCGAATCGTATTAAATTAATGTCAAATTAAAAAGCTCAAAGTTCAAATAAATGTCAAATGATAAAATAAAAAACAGTCAATTGGCAATAAGCTACAGGAATTCACCCGGAATTAATCTGTAAAGATTTCATAAAAGGCTTACGCCTGAACTCCGGAAGAGATAAAACGGAGTTTTTGACCGGAACGTGCTGCGCAAGCCCCGTCCCGAATGCTTTCGGGATAGGTGGGGAGCTTCACATTTCCTTTTTTGAACTTCATTTGACATTTGGATTTTGGACTTTGACATTATCTCTGACATAATTACTTATCATAAAAAAAGTCCTGACAACAATAAACCAGGCACAAAGCTGCAGAGGAAGATTGAGATATCTGGGCTTGAAATTTGAAGCTCACATTACTTATAGTTTGTCCACAAACCGCGGAAAAAAGAGTCACGGATAATAAAGGGTAGTTTTTTGAAAAAGCGATTTTTTTTATTACTGATATCATTTTCTGTTTGTTTAATGTGGAGATCCACTGCTTTTTCCCAGCAGGCATTTGTCTTCGAGAGTGTCCAGATCAACTCATCCCCCAATCCAATAGGATCAGGAGCCCGCGCCCAGGCAATGGGTGGTGCTTTTATTGCTGTTGCTGATGACGCAACCGCAGCATCATGGAACCCCGGCGGCCTGATGCAGCTTGAGCGGCCTGAACTGTCCTTTGCCCTCAGTTTCGAGCACAGAAGAAAGGATATTGACTCTTCTTCCCATCCTGAGGCCTCCGGCATCAATGAAGTATATCGTGAAGACCTTAATTATTTCAGCTTTGCCTATCCTTTCACTGCGTTTGATAAAAACATGATAGTGTCTCTTAACTATCAGCGCCTTTATGACTTTTATGATAATATTGAGTTTGATCAGAACTTCAGGCAGTCTTCATCAGGAGGGTTCAGCAATATTGAAGCCCATACTGACTTTAAGCAGACCGGCGCTCTGAAAGCCTTTGCCCCGGCCTTTGCCATCCAGCTTACGCCACGCTTTTCTGTTGGTATCACTTTTAATTTATGGACAGATGAACTTGGCTTTGACAATGAGTGGGAATCAAAGCGTGTTACAACCTACAAAAGTTCAAGACATGCATTTATAACAAACCCTCTGACAGGTAAAACAGAGAGTTCCCTTGTCGGGTTCAGAGGAAAGCTTGTCACAAAGGAGAAAAACGACGATTTTAGGGGCTTTAACATGAACTTCGGGTTTCTCTGGAACCTGAACAGGTTCGTAACCATTGGGGGGGTGCTGAAAACACCGTTTACCGCAGACTTTCACAGAAAAACCTACACTGAGTCATCCCAGTACGGGTATACAGATAAAAGGGCCGGGCGACCCCTGTCAGGCTCATCTGTCCGGCGGCAGAGCATGGAACTTAAATTTCCTCTGTCATATGGTATTGGGCTTGCGTTTCGCTTTTCTGACACCTTTACCGTGTCCTGTGATGTTTACAGGACACAGTGGTCCCGTTTCTGGGCAAAGGGAAAATATGGCTCGACTTCTCCCATAACAGGAAAACCAAGAAAAGACTCACATGTCCGGGATACCACGCAGGTGCGCATTGGCTGTGAGTACCTGTTTGTTCTCGAAAAAACAATAGTGCCGCTTCGCTTTGGTGCGTTTTACGACCCTGAGCCCTCGGAGAAAAGCCCTGAGGATTATTTCGGCCTGAGCATTGGAACAGGAGTAATGCTTGGTAATGTCCTCATTGACTGCGCTTATGTTTACAGGTGGGGACGAGACGTAAAAGGCGATGTCCTTCCCATTCAGCAGACAAGAGCAGATGTTGACCAGCACAAATTTTTTGTTTCAGCAATTTATCATTTTTAGTTAGGACAGGATATACGTTGACTAAGAAAATCATCTGTTATGTTATTACGGCCATCTGGATTGTTCTGCTGTCAGGCTGCAATACCCCGCCTGACAGGAAATATTACAGAGATGGAAAGCAGTACGGCCAGGTAAATGGTCTGTTCAGACAGCGCTGGTGGAATTTTTACGAGCGTGGGAATTCCTTTTCAGACGGGGGGTTCTGGGAAGAAGCTGCATCAGACTACAGGCAGGCACTTGAGCAGCGGGACAGGGACCAGCGAAGCGCCAGGACATACGGCATGCACTTTACAGACTATTTCCCCCACAGGGACCTTGGAGTAGCATACTATTATCTGGGGAAATACGAAGAGGCTGAAACAGAGCTGGAAAGGTCTCTGTCTGAGTCAGATTCAGGAAAAACAAAATTCTATCTGAACAAAGTACGGGGGGCTCTTCTCAAGGCATCAAACAGGGATACTTCTGCGCCTGAGATTAATGTTTTTTCAGTTGCCGGAGGCCTGGTAACAAACAAGTCTGTAATAAAAGTTGAGGGGGAGGTTGAAGATGATTCCTATGCTGAGAAGATAACCATAAACAGTGTCCCTGTGTTTGTTGAGCTGTCCGCAAAAAAGCTGCCTTTTTCCAAGCAGATAAAACTGAAAAAAGGCACAAATGAGATAAAAATAAGGGCCTTGGATTTAACCGGCAAAGCTGCCGAAAAAAAAATCAGGGTTATTGCTGATTTTGAAGGCCCTCTTGTAAATCTCACAGACTTTGCTGACGGACAGAGGGTCACAGACAGCAGGGTTGTTTTAAATGGCATTCTTGCTGATGCTACGGGCATTACCGGGTTTGTAATTAATGATAAAATTTTTAAACATAACAGAGAAAAAAGGGTGGGGTTTTCCCATGCAGTTGATCTGCGCGAGGGTAAAAACAGGATAGCCTTTTCTGCCACTGATGTTGCCGGGAACACCACTTCCGGGGAACTTAACCTGATTTATGTTCCGAAACCTGCTGCTGGGAAACAGTATTCAGGCTATGAACGCAATACAGGAGAGCCGATCCGTCTTGTGCTTCAGGGATCAGGTGTGCTTGACACCGGCCGGCACCGCCTTTTTGCCGTTTCCATGCCAGGCTATAAGAGGACAGATTTCAGGCTTGCCCTTAAAGACCTTGTTGATACGCAGACTGTCTATTATGATACTATCTATATAGATGGCAGTGTTACATGCTCCAGCGAAATTGATTCAGTCAAAATAAACGGCTCCACTGTTTTTATCATTCCCGGAAGAACAATCTATTTTAATCAGCTTGTTGAACTTTTTGAAGGAAAAAACATAATCTCCATTGAAGCCCGTGATGCAAGGGGAAATTCGATTTCAAAAACAGTTACCATAGTCAGGAAGGTTCCGAAGATACATCAGGTAGGTTCCAGGATGAGTCTGGCCATTATGCCTTTTGAAATAAAGGGGCAGGCAACATCAGCCAGCACCATAGTATATGACAACCTTGTCAGCTCTTTTTTCAATCAGAACCGCTTTAATATTGTCAGCAGGGGGGCTGAGCTTGAGGCAGCGCTCAGGGAGCTTAAGCTCAGCGCAACAGAGCTTGTTGATAAAAGCAAAGCAGTAAAGGTGGGAAGGCTTGTAGCTGCAGAAGGTATTTTGACCGGATCCATACGCGAGACAAAAGACTCTCTTGAGATTTACGCACGTCTGATAAACACAGAGACCTCAACCCTTTTTGATGCCAGGGATGTTTACGGCCAGAGCAAAACCCTTTCCCGGATTCAGTATCTTACCAATGGGCTGGCCCTGAAGTTCAAGCACAGCTTTCCTCTTCTGGAGGGGATGGTGGTAAAGGTCGACGGCAAAAACATTTTTGCTGATTTCGGGAGCATTCAGCACATCAAAAAAGAGATGAAGTTCATTGTTTTCCGGGAAGGGGAACTGATTGTCCATCCTGTTACGGGAAAGGTGCTGGGCAGCGAAACAGAAGAGCTTGGTGTTGCAACAGTAGTAAAAGTATTTGAAGATATTTCAATGGGAAAGTTAGAGGCAGATTTCCACCCTGATAAAATCAGGGTGGAAGATCTCATTATAACAAAATAGAATGGTACTATCCAGTCCCTGGTTTTTCAAACCGATACAGCATTATTCCAACATACTGCCTTTGATATAATAATCGATAGTTCTCAAGGAGCCTCTTTTTAATTAATTCCCTGTTTTTTCCGCTGATGGATAATATAACCCATACCCTGCTGTGACCTTTCACCATTTGGTCCAAATCTTCCAAATATTTTTCATCCACCTCATCTCTGTTTCTTTCAGGGAAATCTTTTTTGATCAGGTCGTTTTTTTTGATCAGGTCATCTCTTCCGGAGTAGTAATTAAAGAGAAGGTCTTTGGAAATAAATGTGTTAAACAGCAGGATGTCATCGGCTTTTGCATTTGTGTCAATGAAGCTGACAACCTCTCTCCACTGTGCCTTGTGGACAGTGGTGTGATACCAGCGAATGGCAGGCAGTGAAAAGGCAATGAGTGTAATGATTACGGTCAGCCTGCAGTATCTGTTTCTGATATTGTTAATTCCACTGGCTGCAAGCAGATAAAATGCCGGTAAGGCAGGGATAGTATATTTTATGTGGTATATGGGGGTTGAAAACAGAGAGATTATGAACGGCAGAATTACAGGTACAAACAGCCACAAAAACAGCAGAAATATTTTTTCAGAATTTAAAAAACCGGTTTTCCAGTGATTGCTTTTAATGAACCTGAAAAACCCTCTCTGCCCTGTTCTGGTTTCGCGTGGCAGGAAACATATTATTGAAAAGCATGACATTGTAATATAGAGATACATCAAAAACAGCGAACCATCAGAATAAGATAAGAAGGTCATGCTGAGTGTTTTAATATCAGGCCTTTCTATCCAGAACCCTCCCTGGACAAAAGATATTTGATCCAGAAAAACCGGAATCCAGAGGCTGAACAGGGCAATTAAAGCAGCTTGTGTCAGGACCCAGCCTTTAAGGCTTAGCCTGAAAGATCGGCCTGAAAACAGAAACAGCGAAAGAAAAAAAATATTCTGGGAAATAATTATAAAAAGCCCGTAGATATGAGAATACATCAGCAGGCAACTGAACAGTATATAGCCCGGCAAATCTGTCCGGCTTTTTCTCTTCAGAAGTTTTATAAAAAAATAGATTGAAATTATTGCCAGAAAAGCAGTCAGGCTGAATGTTCTTGCTTCCCGGGAAAAAGCAATGTGAAAAGCAGATAAAGACAGCAGCAGGGAGCTTAAGATGCCGGTGTTTGTGTTGAAAAGTTGAGTGCCGACTTTGCAGATCATAAACAGGGACAGGAATCCGAAAACAACTGATGGAAACCTGACAGAAAACTCGGAATCGCCAAACATTGCGATCCACCAGTGTAAAATCAGAAAATACAGGGGGGGATTGTTTTCCCGGTTGGAAAAAATATGAAAAAAATCAAGATCAGCAAATCTTATTGAATATCCCTCATCAAGCCATAAACTTTCATGGCCCAGGCCGTAAATTCTGAAAAAAAGACCTGCTGACAAAATGGCAAAAAAAGATACTGTCTGATATTTTGTTAACTTCAATCGGCTAAGAATGATCATGGTCTTTAAATGTCCAGTAGGAATTCAAAAAGTAATTTATCAATGTGGCTGGAATAATGCCAATGGCCTGGTGAACCTGAGGTGCTGCATCCGGAAACAGAAAAGACAGTAATATAAAAGTAAAAAAGCTGAACCCCAGTGCTATCAGGGAGACAACATTGAATTTCAACCCTTTCAGGGGAATAATGTCCTTTGAAATTCTTTCCCTGAATGTCCAGAAATTATTAAGGAGAAAATTGGATAAAATTGAGACTTCAGTTGCCACAGGTGAAGCTATAAATTTGTTGATCCCTGAATGAACAAGAACTGTAAAAACAGTTAAATTAACAACTACACCTGAAGTGCCGACAATGGCAAACCTGATAAAAGTCCTGCTGTTATTAAAACGGATCCAGAAAACATTTATGATAAATTCTAAAATATCAGCAAGGCCCAGTTTTGTTTCTCCCTCCACCCTGTCAATAAACTCAACCGGAACCTCCCTGACCACTGCATGACTGGCAACAGCCCTGTGCAGCAGGGCTATCTGAAATGCATACCCTTTTACTTTCAGATTTGTAAGATATATTTTTTTTATCACTGAAACACGAATTGCACGAAAGCCGGCAGTACAGTCTCTGATTTTGTAAAGCCCTGCAATATAGCGCGCAAAAAAATTCCCCCACTTTGAGTTCAGCTTCCGCCAGAAAGCCCAGTCCCGGGGAATTTTCCCGCCCCTGACATAACGGCTTCCGATTACAAAGTCGGCACCTTTGTCAATGGCTGACAGGAGCCTCGGAATATCTTCAGGTTTGTGTGAAAAATCAGCATCCATTTCCATCAGCACGTCAGCCTTCAGGCAGTCAGCAGCATACTGCATGCCACGGATATATGCAGCGCCCAGGCCTTTTTTTTCACCTGTGATCAGATGAATGTTTGAGTGCTTCTGGCATTCTTTCTGAATAATTTCAGCTGTGTTGTCCGGTGAATTATCATCCACAAACAGAATGTGCATGTCATGGGAGATGCTCCTGAACACATTCAGCAAAGAATTAATCAATGGCCTGACATTGCCTTTTTCATTATAAGTCGGTATTATTACTACAACTTTCATATGCCTTTAAGAAAAATTAAACTACCACCCCGATACATCCGGGCTGAAAATTAAACAAAATTTCTCCATCAGGACTAATATTAACAGTGGTTGAACAGAAAGTCCTGATTCAGGTTAAAATCTGATCAATAATTTTCTGTAGGAGCGCCTTCAGGCGCGATATTACGCAGCAACAGGTCTGTTTTTCGCGGCTAAAGCCGACTCCTACATGTGCTGCGCTAACAAAAAACAGGGTTTCCGGTCAGATACTAATTATATAACAGTAACTGCTGCTTCACTAAACTGATATTTTTTCTGCTTTGTTTCTCTTTTTAAGAGTGTCCGCCAGGCTGAAAACAACAATGGAGAGCAGAGAAAAAACAAAACCAGGGACAATTTCATAAAGATCAAAAACAGCTCCATGGAGCTGCTTCCAGACAAGCACAGTCAGCCCGCCGGTGATAATACCGGCAAGGGCCCCGTTGCGTGTCATTTTATTCCAGAAAAGACTCACCAGCAGCACAGGCCCGAAGGCTGCTCCGAATCCTGCCCAGGCATAGGCTACCAGTTCCAGCACCATGCTTTCAGGGTCCAGGGAAAGGAGGGCAGCAACCCCTGCTATAATGACTACCGAAAACCTTCCTGCCAGTATTAATTCTTTCCGTGATGCATTTTTTCTGAGCAGGTCTTTGTAAAAATCTTATGCAAGCACAGATGATGATACCAGGAGCTGGGAATCAGCTGTGCTCATAATAGCAGCAAGGATAGCGGCAAGACATATGCCGGCTGGCACTGGATGAAGAAGCGCCTTGACCAGCATTATGAAAACCATCTCGGTTTCAGCTCCTGAGAGGTGGTCCCTGAGTGCCACTATTCCCCCAAGGCCGATCAGCACTGACCCTGCCAGGCAGATGGAAACCCACCCCATGGCCAGGTGCCTGGCCATGGGGATTTCAGAGGATGATCTTATTGCCATGAACCGTGTAAGGATGTGGGGCTGACCGAAATAGCCCAGGCCCCAGCCCAGCAGGGAAATAATTGAAACTGCTGAAAGCCTGCGGCCGTCAACAGAAGTAAACATGTTCAGAAATTCAGGATTTACTTCACGGAGCGCACTGGCTGCTGATGTCCATCCTCCCTGATCCTGCAAAATAAAACAGGGCAGTGCTGTTAGAGCAGCCAGCATCAACAGCCCCTGAATGCAGTCGGTCCAGCATACGGCAATGAAGCCGCCAAGAAAAGTATAAACTATAATTGTTGAGGCCCCAAGAAGTACTGCCTGTCTGTAAGGCATCCCAAAAACAGATTCAAAGAGCTTGCCCCCGGCAACGAGCCCTGAGCTTGTATAAAACATAAAAAAAACAAGGATAAAAACTCCAGAAATCAAACGCAGGATATGGGACTGGTCCTGAAACCTGCATTCAAGGTATTCTGAAATTGTCAGCGAATCACCAGCCTTAAATGTATAATCCCGCAGCAGGGCTGCAACAAAACGCCAGTTTAAATATGTGCCGATGAGCAGCCCTGTGGCAAGCCAGACTGCTTCGCATCCGGCAGCATAAGCATATCCCGGCAGCCCAAGCAGCAGCCACCCGCTCATGTCCGAGGCCTGGGCACTCAGAGCTGTGACAAAGCTGTTTAATCTGCGGCCCCCTAAAATGTAATCAGACAGATTTGTGGTTTTGTAACATGCGATTATGCCTGCTGCAAGCATAATCAGCACATACACTACAAAAGTCGCAGCAATCATCAGCTTCTTTCTAAATATTTTTTTAAATACCTGCCAGTATAAGAATTTTCTTTTTTTATGATTTCTTCCGGGGGCCCGGATGCAACAACATATCCCCCCTTCTGTCCTCCCTCAGGTCCAAGGTCAATAATATGATCAGCGGTCTTTATTACTTCCATGTTATGTTCAATGACAATTACTGTGCTGCCCCTGTCCACAAGGCGGTTCAGAACATCGAGCAGTTTTTCCACATCAGCAAAATGAAGCCCTGTTGTAGGCTCGTCAAGGATGTACAGTGTGTGCCCCTTTGCTTTTTTGCTCAGCTCCCGCGAGAGCTTAATCCGCTGTGCTTCCCCGCCTGAAAGAGTGGTGGCCTGCTGGCCAAGGGTGATGTAATCAAGTCCGACATCATTGAGCACCTGCAGCCTGTTTCTGACCAGTGGAATATTTTTAAAAAAAAGCAGTGCTTCTCTTACAGTCATGGCAAGCACATCCGCAATATTTTTACCTTTGTAGAAAACTTCAAGGGTTTCACGGTTGTAGCGCTTGCCCTGACAGACATCGCATGTAACATATATGTCGGGAAGAAAGTGCATCTCTATCTTAACCAGGCCGTCGCCCTGGCATGCTTCGCACCGCCCGCCTTTTACGTTAAAGCTGAATCTTCCGGGTTTGTAGCCCCTTATTTTAGCTTCAGGCAGCATGGCAAAAATATCCCGTATGTGGTTAAAAAGGCCGGTAAATGTTGCGGGGTTGGAGCGTGGTGTCCTGCCAATGGGAGACTGATTAACATTGATGACCTTGTCGATCAGTTCTATGCCCTCCATGCCCCGGAGGCTGACAGAGTGGCGGGTGCCTCCATGCAGGTGCCAGGAGAGGGCTTGAAAAAGAGTATCAAAAACAAGACTGCTTTTCCCGGACCCTGAGACCCCGGTCACGCAGATAAAAAGGCCAAGGGGGATTGCAACTTCTATGTTTTTCAGATTGTTTTTTTCTGCACCTTTGATAATGACAGATCTGTGCCCGGGGGTTCTTCTGAGCGCAGGAAGAGGAATCTGTTTTTTACCTGAAAGGTACTGGCCTGTGGGGGAGAGACTGTTTTTTAATATCTGTTTCGGGGTGCCAGCAGCTACAACCCTGCCCCCTGTTGTGCCGGCGCCCGGTCCAAGGTCAATGATGTAATCAGAGGAGCGTATTGTATCTTCATCATGTTCAACAACCAGAATGGTGTTGCCAATATCTCTGAGATCTCTGAGAGTCTGCAGAAGCCGGCTGGTATCACGTGCATGGAGCCCTACGCTGGGCTCATCCAGAACATACAGCACCCCGGTCAGCCTTGTGCCAAGCTGGGTTGCAAGGTTTATTCGATGGGCTTCACCCCCTGAGAGGGTTCCGGCAACCCTGTCAAGTGTCAGGTAGCCAAGCCCCAGATAGGAGATAAAACCCAGGCGTTTTTCTATCTCCTTTAAAAGAGGGGCTGATATATCTGATCTGCTTTTGGAAAATTTCAGAGACCTGATGAGATGCAGAGCTTCTTCCACGGTCATGGCGGTTATATCATAAATTGATTTCTCTTTGATTTTTATGGAAAGGCTTTCTTTTCTCAGGCGTTTGCCCCCGCAGTCAGGACAGGGCAGGTGGTTCATGAACCTGGAAAGGTCCTCCCGTATCTTATCAGAGTCTGTTTCGTGATATCGCCTGTTGAGGCTGTTAAGAATTCCTTCAAATGGTTTGTGGGATTTGTAGGTGCGGGTTTCGTCCTTATAGACAAACTGAATTTTCTCATCCCCTGATCCATGCAGGAGTATATTCCGGATTTTCAGTGGGATCTCCTTAAAAGGAACATCAAGAGAAAAGCCGTAATGCTTTGACAGAGCCTTTAACAGATATTTCAGATAAAAGGAATCACGGTTTGACCATGGGGCTATTGCACCGTCATTGATGGAAAGGCTGGTGTCAGGGATTACCAGGTCAGGATCTGTAATGATTTGCGTTCCGATTCCAGAGCAGGCTGTGCAGGCCCCGTAAGGGCTGTTAAAAGAAAATGTGCGCGGGCTGATTTCAGAATAACTTACTGCACAGTTAACGCACGTTAGATGCTCATTAAAGCATATCTCCTCAAGCTCAAACGGAGACACAAGAGCAAGCCCGTTGCTGAAATTAAGAGCTGTCTGGAGGGAATCAGCAAGCCTTTTTTCTATGCCCTTTTTAATAATAAGGCGGTCAACAACCACCTCAACAGTATGTTTTCTGTTTTTATCAAGGTTAATATCATCTGAAAGCTCAACAATATTGCCGTTGATCCTGACCCGGACAAATCCCTCCTTTTGCAGCTGGTGCAGCTCTTTTTTAAACTCTCCTTTCCTGCCCCTGATTATCGGAGAAAGGACAATTATTTTTTCGCTGGCAGGCATGAGCATAATCCTGTCGACCATCTCCTGCACTGTCTGGGAAGTTATTTCCTTTCCGCAGATATAGCAGAAAGGTGTTCCGACACGTGCAAAAAGCACGCGCAGATAGTCATAGATTTCAGTTATTGTTGCAACTGTGGAGCGCGGATTTTTGCTGACGGTTTTTTGATCTATTGCTATGGCAGGCGAAAGACCCTCTATTGAGTCAACATCAGGCTTCTGCATCTGTTCCAGGAACTGGCGGGCATAGGCTGAAAGTGATTCGACATAGCGGCGCTGCCCCTCAGCAAAAACAGTATCAAAGGCAAGGGATGATTTGCCTGATCCGCTTTTTCCTGTAACAACAACAAGCTTGTTTTTAGGAATTTCAACATCAATGTTTTTCAGGTTGTGAACCCGTGCTCCTTTTACTACTATTTTTTGTGGCTCGCTCATGCTTTAAAGTAAATGACCTGTAAAAAATCAGCAGGAGTAACGATTCTGATGTTTTTGCAGTCTGTATTCTCCTGAAGATGTGTGGCCCCTGTTATTCATGATTTCACACTAACGCCAGAATTGAGCGGCGTGAAAATGTTTTTATAAGCCTTTCCAGCTCTCTGAAACTGTATTTTTTCTTTGAACATGACAGCAGGTAAAACTCCCTCGCTTCTGCATTTTTTAGCGTCATTATTCGTCGATTATGACTCCACGGTAAAACTGACCACAGTGTGTGAACGAATCTCAGAGAATAAATCGGGAGTTTTGCTGAGTTCCTGTTTAGTCATACCTAAAGCTCTTCGGTTTTGAATTGGCTATAGCCTTCATAGTAATAGCTAACATCAATCCCCTTCATAAACAGGGTGCGGTTGTTGATTTGGTCGGTTAGAGCCTCTTTCAGTAACGCTTTAATTTCAATATCCTTCACCACGCTGCGCTCCATGGCGGATAGATAATCTTCCTTATCTACCTGATTCCAATCAATCACCTGTTTGATTTCTTGCTTTAGAATTAAATCCAGCCAGATGCGCGTTGCTCTGCCGTTGCCCTCTCTAAATGGGTGGGCGATGTTCATTTCAACATATTTTTCAATAATCTGATCAAAGTTTCCTTGCTGCATTTTGTCGATATGTTCCAGCGATTGCTGTAGATACATCAACGGTGCAAAGCGGAAATTGCCTTTGGCTATGTTTACTTCACGGATTTTTCCGGCAAAGTCATAAATATCTTCAAAAAGATAGCGGTGTATGAAGGCTAGACCTGCAAATGTGCCGACTTCTGCTTTATCAATGTCGCCTGTATCAAAAAACTGTTTTGCTTTCTGCTTGCTGATTTTTTCTTCCGCCTTGTTCAGCTCAACCTGATTTGTGATATTTAATTTGTTTTCTAATATCATTTGGTTTCTCCTTGCCTGCCAACAGGCAGGTCAATCTCCGCCACAATGGCATCAATATCGGTGCGCAGTTGATCGATCCTGCACACCGTGGTTTTTATCTCGGCGTTCAGCTTGGTAATATCAATCACTTCGCGGGTGTCTTTGGCTTCCACATAACTGCTGACCGAGAGGTTGTAGTCTTTTAAGAAAGATTTCAATATGCGCACTGGTTCAGAAAGAATCTTTTCCAGATTATTAAGTATCTGTATGCAACATCCTCCTGTTGTTGGTCTGAAGGCAATTTCTAATCATGTGACTATTTCTCATATTACGGTGCTTCTCGTTGCTCTAACTGCTGCGAAAAATGGAATGAAAGATAAGGTCCGTTTTATTAAGTCTTTCCTTCCTAACTTTAATCCCTGAATTTCGAGTTTTGTGAAGCCCTATCTATTTACTCTTATCATAGTGTCCGTTTTTATTAAACCACATCATTAACGAGATGTAATCCTGTTAATTGTGGCGTATGCTGCTGTGCCATGGTTTCGGCAAAGGCAAGGTATTGTTCCACCAATAACCCCAGCAGCTTGATTTCTTTCTCATTCAGATAATTTTTCGCAATACTTATATCGCTTTTTCTGATGTTTACGCTTTGTTTTTTATCGTAAGACTGTATACCCAGAAGCGGCAGGGAGGCATCTGCCCGGCGGTAAACAAGTTCAGCCGCGGTCTGTTTGCTTATGGCCCAAAGCAGTTTATTCTGCACTATTTTAAAAAATTCAATGGTTTTCTCATCTTTGGGGTCGTAGTCAATGCTGGTTGCGTATATGTCTTTTATTTTCTGGTAAAAAAACCGTTCGGAAAGACGGATTTCCCGGATTCTTTCCTGTAATTCGTTGAAATAATTCATGGAATTACCGGTTTTAAACCGCTCATCGTTTAACGCAAAGCCTTTGACTATATATTCTTTAAGCGTTTTGGTCGCCCAGATACGGAAATGAGTAGCGACTTGTGATTTAATTCTGTAGCCAACCGAAATAATAGCGTCCAGATTGTAGAATTTAGTTTTATATTTTTTACCGTCAGAAGCAGTTGTCAAGAAATCCTTGACAACTGAAGTCTCTTTCAATTCTTCTTCCTCAAAAATATTTTTTAAGTGCAGGCTGATATTTTGTTTAGTGGTCTTAAAAAGCTCGGTCATCGCTTTTTGAGTCAGCCAGACGGTTTCTTCCTCAAGGCGGACATCTATTTTTATGGCGCCTGTGGGGGATTGGTAGATGAGGATTTGGGAGTTAGTCATTTTCAACCCCCATCATCATATTGTAGTGTCCTAAGTTTTTTGTCTTTTCAAAAACACCTTTGAACACTATTAAATATTTTTCAATAGTATTATCTTGCGCTTCTATAAATAAATCATCTGAAAAACTATGTGAACCATCGTGCATCCAGCTTATTAATGATTTGCAAATATCCTGCTCTTCCTTGTTATCAAATTTATTTATCAGTTCATCGTCGCCATACTTTCCAAGCAATTTAAAATAGTTCTCAATAATTCTCCTCATTGTATTTTGAATGGTGATGCCGGAAATTTTATCCCTGTTTTTAATTTCTTGCCATAGTAAATCATAAGATGATTGAATGGGATTTTTCTTTTCAAAAGACTGAATTGTCGATACTTTTTTGTTTATCCTCAAAATCCAATGATTAGTGTTGTTGTTTTCGGATTGTCTCCCATCTATAAAAAACACTTCTTTGTGAAAATAGACATTATGCGTCAATAGGATAATCTGTTTAATGTTTCCTTCATTATTTTTTATATTTTTGATTATCTCTTTTATTAGAGTGCTTACAATAAACAATATATTGCTATCCAAACTGGAAATGGGATCGTCAATTACTAAAATTCTGTCTTCTGTGATTGTCTCTTCATTTGTAGCACCTTTTGTAAGCTGTAAAAAATAGAGGAAAGTAATAAAAGTAATTTCACCCTCGCTTAAAGTAGATTCTACTAAAGTACCGTCTTCCCGTTGTATTTGGTAAAAGCCTTTTTCCTTTGGCGATGGTACTAATTCAAAGTTATTAAACCCGTAATATTTTAGTGTCCTGTTAATTTCATCAACTGTCGGCTGCGTGCTGGTTACATTTTTATTTAATTTTTTAATTTCGTTGTCTAATTTTGTGTAAGCAGTTTCTTTTTCTTTTATTTGCCTTTCGATATTTTCAATACCGGTTTGCAATCCTTTAAAAGAAGAATTAAAATTTGCAATTGTATCCTTTGCTTCTACTGTAACAAATTTCCAAATTGACTGGATTAAATTGTTTCGTTCAGTTTGAAAATTATTTACAATGTCATTATGTTTTTTTATTTCTGAATTGGCATCAGTAATTAATTGTTCAATATGTTCAAGCTGTTCTTTTGTTGAAACTAAATCAAAACTTCTGCTTGGTTCTTTTGTTTTATTATTTACATATTCCTTATTCGTCAAAAATTGACTTGTGAGAGTTTTTAGATAGGCGGTGAATTTATTGACATCAAGTTTTGTATCGTTGCCATAATTCATCTTTTTCTATCTCATTAATTTTATCAAAAGTGATGGTTGGAATATGAGGAATTGTTACCGGAGCATTCCCAAAAATTGTTTCAGATTTTTCTTTAATTTTTTCAATGGTCAGTAATTCTGAATTATTAGTTTTAGATTCGGAAAGTAATTTGTTTTTAAATAATTCTTTTTGTAGAAACCCTTTGAACGCCTCTTTAAAATCTTTCTCGTATTTTTTATAAAATTTCCAACTATCCTCTTTAAAATTGTTTTCTTTTTCCGTTTTAGTGTCTTGCTGCTTTTCTAAAGTCTCTTTTTGTTTGTTCGTTTCGTCTTTTAACTTTGTTAGCTCATTCTTCTTTTCTTCAATAAAGTCAATGTCTTTCTGAGTCGCCTCGCCAAGAGTAAAAACACCTTTAAGTTTACTGCTCCCGCCAAAATTACTGTCTCTGAAATGCTTGTTATATACCAATGCTTTTATTGGTTGGCTGTGTTCCCAATTAAGAGAACAATGCTGAAAATTAGCATCATCCGGGTTAGCGATTAAATTAGAAATAGTTGTCTTGCCACTGGCATTGGCTCCATAGATGAAATTGATTTTCTTTAGGTCATTTATTTGAATGCCTGTCTCATCAAAACAGGTAACTTTCCTTATGGAAATAGATTCAATCATATTATTAGACCTTTGCCATTTTTGAGAGAAGTAATTCTTTAAATTTAAATAAATCGCTAATTTCTACATTGCTATTATAAATCAACTCATAGGCATGCGGTAATAATCTATTTATATGGTCTAAAAGTGTCATATTCTTTTTTGGTAATACAACTTTTAGCTCTAACGAATAGCGTTTTATCCATCGTCCCGTAAGACGATAAAGGAAAGACTGAACAAAGAGGATATCAGGAAATGCTAAAAAATCAACTTGATAAAGGCAATAAGGGATGATGGATAAAATGTG
>JAJRXD010000142.1 GCA_024276465.1 Deltaproteobacteria bacterium | reverse complement strand
GACAAGCCACACAAAGACCTTCACGTTCCATTATGTTCCTTTCATCGTTGTTTAACGGCCTGTCTTTAAGAAGAGGCATGTTTTGCAATTGTCTTCCTTCACGCGTTATCAGTTGATCCCATGAACAGGGAAAACCTTTGATCTGTTCAACCTGCAGTTTCTTTCGTACAGACAGCGGAATATCAGCCTGCACCCCTGCAGCGAGGTTCTGAAAGAGGGGCAGGTCATGTTCTATTATGTAAGAGCTTCGGGTTTTACCTTCACCTAAACCAAGGGTTTTAGGGTCAGTGTGACAGCTCTCACATGAACGGGCTACTACTGAATTAGTATGGGGATGAATCGGTGCAAGGGTCGGTGCATCAAAACCATCTGAGGTTTTATTTATTTTGTTCAGCTCCAATATTTTTCCATCCTCATCAACAAACGTCCAGACAGTTTGACATCCAGGAACCAGGGGTGTTATTTTGCCTTTGTAGTTCATGCCTAACATTGGTGATTCCCATCTTGAAAATCCTCGATTTTCATACCTGATATTACCACTGGTTCTTATCCGGCCCTGCTTGCCTGCATCATCATGCATCAAAGCAGACAGAACCCAGTCGGTTCCATCCTTTTTCCTGCTGTATTGTATGTGACACCCAAAACACTGCGGAGCCCATGTGCTGTGGCAGGCATAACATTCCATTTTATTATTATGCGCTTTTATATCAGCCATGGCCACTTTGCCCTGTGCTGTTTTCCACCTGTCATCTTTTCTGATTGACCTGAGCATGGGTATTTCATGTTTCACGCCGGTATACCTGCTGATCACATATGATTCGTTGTCAGCCCTGATCCATGACGCCCTTGGATTTCCTCTGGTTGTAATCAGATATTCGATTCCATTTTTCTTGTAAACTCCCCTTTGTCCCTCAAGAATAACAGGGCTGCCATAACCCACTGGCAACTCCCAGGGGTAAAATTCCGGTGTTCCATGGCAGTCCGCACATCCAATTTCCACCTGATAGAATGTAACAGGATAAATGTTGCCGTCACCATGAACATCAATTGAAGAATGACAGTCTGCACAATCCATTCCCCTCTCACCATGCACGTCCTGTCGGACATGCAGATATTCTTTTGCATATAACTTTTTTTGAGGACTTGCATCATTATGCCATGGAGGGGCCTTGCCAGTGCCCAGATAATCGAACTCAAACATTCCGGTAAAGCTGGTTCCAATTCGTTTCCCTCTGGTGTGACAGTGCGAACACTGCTGGGCAGGAATTGAAAGAGTGATCCTGTGAAACATCAAATGCGGGGCCCTGTCTTTCGGAATCATCTTATCCGAACCCTCATATCGTGCATCATTTGTATAAAGCACATGACAGGAAGCACAACCACCGGCTCTATGGTCACCCCTTCCAGCCCTGCCTTCTCCCCAGACATGACAGCGTCCACACTGTTTTCTGTACATGTCAGCAAATGCCGCACTCGCAGGGTTGCCCCAAAGCTTAATGCCCTCTTCATAGGTGGGGATATGTTGAGTATTTTCTAATGCAGTAATCAGTCCTGAATCAACAGCTTTTTTCATCCACTCTTTGTAAATTGCGGAACCCGCATCAGGAACCAGCCCGTCAGGATCATCCATATCAAAGTTAGAGTAGGGAAACGAATCTTTTTCAATAATACCATTGGATGAAAGAGTTTTATTTGCTTTGCCTGTTTCAAGTGCCATCAGCGACCTCTGAACCCGGTATACGTGGTTTTTTCCTGTTGCGCCAGTAGGATCAGAAACCCGGGATGTAAAATGACCAATGGATCCTCCTGCCGGCTTTTCAAGTGTCTTCCCCATATTGGTTGTTAAAGCGCCTTTTCTGCTGTGGCATTTTGCACAGCCTTTTCCTTCCGCCATAACCCACATGCTGGATGGATTAGGGTACAGGCCTTTATGAGCTTTTTCCCTGGTCAATGCTCCCGGATTTCCTTCATGGCACACGACACACTCAAAACCTTCCCTCCCCACAGAGACATAAAGAAGATACTGCTGCATCACTTCACTGATAACTTCTATGTTCTGGTGGCATGACCTGCATCCTTTTTCCTTTGCAAGCTGCCTGGAAACCGTTTGAAACTTTACTGAAATTTTTTCATCCCATCTGGATGCTTTTTTACCATTTGTCTTCTCAACATAAATTTTACCGGCAGCTAATGCAGCACCCGGGATCATCATATTTAACAACAATAAAATAAATATAAATTTTATCCTCATTACCTTCCTTTAAAAGGTAGCATTGATGACAAGACCCGTAATTCTTTTAATCATTTTCACCTGTCACATCCTCCCTCAAGAGCCTTCTCAGTTTTTTTCCTGCAATATTTGTTGGAATCTCATCTTTGAAAATAACCCTCCTGGGAACTTTATATTTTACCAGATTATTTTTGCAGTATTTTATAATTTCTTCGGATGTTGTTTTTTGCCCCTCCTTCAAAACAACATGGGCCAGGACCCTTTCTCCACGAAGCTTGTCAGGCACACCGATAACAGCAGCATCCGAAATGCTGGGATGGTTCAGGAGAAACTCTTCCACCTCCCTTGGGTATATATTAAAACCCTCGGAAATTATCATATCTTTTTTTCTTTCCACAATATAGTAATAGCCATCCTCATCCATACGGGCTATATCCCCTGTGTAAAGCCATCCTTCCCGAAGAACCTGCTCTGTTTCATCATCATTTTGCCAGTAACCGCACATAATCTGGGGGCCTTTTATACAGAGTTCCCCCTGCTGTCCGGCAGGAAGCTCTTCACCTGTTTCAATATCTACAATCCTGCATTCAGTATGGAGCAGGGGCAGTCCAATGCTGCCGACTTTTCGTTTCCCCTCCATTGGGTTTGCATGGGTGACAGGCGATGCTTCGGAAAGCCCGTAACCCTCAAGAATCATTCCTCCGGTTTTTTTTTCGAATTCCTCCAACACAATATCCGGAAGCGGGGCAGCACCCGACAGACAATAATTGATTGAAGAAACATCATACTTCTTTATATCCTTGCAGGAATTCAAAACACTGTAAATACTGGGTATGCCTGGCAAAAGCGTGGCCCTGCAGTTCGCTATTGCCTTAAGAATGTCTTTTGCTTTAAACTGAGGAAAAATAAGCAGGGTTGCTCCAACTGAAAGTGGAAAGTTCATTGCAACAGACGAGCCGTATGAATGAAAAAAAGGAAGAACAGAAATGCAGATCTCCTCTCCTTCTCTGATTCCAGCATACCATTGTCTCATTTGCATGTTATTGGCCATAATATTATAGTGTGAAAGCATGGCTCCTTTTGCAATACCGGTTGTACCGCCTGTATACTGCAGTATTGCGGTATCATGGCATTTTGCAGATGTAGATACAAATGAAGAGAATTTTGATTTTAAAAGCTTCTGAAATACAAACAGATCCTTTCTTTTTCCAAAGTCTGTTTTATATGTTCCCTTTTGTGCCAGAATGGGGTAAATAAACTTCTTTAATTTCGGAAGATAGTCCTGAATTTTGCCAACAATAATCCTTCTGAGCCGGGTTTCTGACAGTACTTTCTGCACCTGAGGAAAAAGAATATCCAGAGTAACAAGTGTTGTTGCACCTGAATCATTGATCTGAAATTCAAGCTCTTTTGCACTGTAAAGAGGATTTGTTGGAACAACTATGGCACCAGCATATAGTGCGGCATAATAGGAAACAATGAAATGAGGGCAGTTGGGCAGGAAAAGAACAACTCTGTCCTTTTCCTTAACACCCAGACCATGAAGAGATCGTGCAAACTGCCGGACATCTTCCCACAGACGCTGATAGGTCATGGAAAAGCCAAAGAACTGTATGGCATTAAGGCTGGGGAATTTTAATGCTGCCTTTTCAATCAGATCGGGTACCAGCCTGCTTTCAAAATGCAGGGTATCAGGAGATTCACGTTTGTCAGTATGGGTCGATAATTTTGTTTTTTTGATATTTGACATTGATTTGAACTTTGAGCCTTGTAATTGGACATTGATTTAACAACCTTTGTGCCTGTTAACTTTAGTCAATCTTATATATGCAACTCTAAACGCGTAACCTGTAATTATATTGTGCTAATATAACTCTTTATATATAACTCAACATATAAATCAAGAATTTTATCACGATGAACAAACGAAACATACTGCTGTCTGCTGTTTCAGGTATACTCCTGATATTGATTTTTCCTGACTTTAACCTCAGCGAGCTGGGCTGGGGCTGTCTTGTTCCACTGTTGTTAGCCTGCCACGGAAAAGAACCGTCAAAAGGCTTTCTTGCAGGCTGCATTACAGGCTCTGTATTCCACTGTGGCCTGATCTACTGGGTGACTGTTTCAATGACAGTCTATGGTGGGCTTCCCATTTGCCTTTCCCTGATTCTTCTAATCCTTTTTTCGGTTTTTTTGAGCACCTTTATTGCCATCCCCATTTATTTAAGCTGTTATGTTCAAAAAATTATGGGGTGGGGATTTACGTTAACGCTCCCCTTTTTCTGGACAGCATCTGAGTATATTAAATCCTGGATTCTGACAGGGTTTCCATGGGAGAACATGGGCTACTCTCAGTTTCAGATGCTTCACATAATACAGGTTGCAGATATAACAGGGGTTTACGGCATAAGCTTTCTTCTTGTTCTCGTAAATTGTGCTGTTTTTTCGCTCCTGATCAGACTCTTTACAAAAGAAAAAATCCCCTTCAATGAAATAGCTTTTTCTATTTTACTTTTAACTTTAACGCTTGCATATGGACATAAGAGGCTCAATGATTTTAAAACACCCATGGGCGATCAGCTGAAGATTGCCATAGTCCAGCCTAATATCTCCCAGGACATAAAATGGGATCCGATATTTTTGGACAGTACAATGAAAATATTTCACAGATTGAGCCTGAAAACCGTGTCTTATCATCCTGATATGGTGGTATGGCCAGAGGCTGCAACCCCGTTTTTTTATCAGTCCGAAAATTATATTAAAGAAATCACAGAAGACATTGTAACAAAAACAGGGGCTTATCTTCTTTTTGGAAGCCCCTCCTGGGAACTTAACCTTGACAACCAGCTGTTTTTCAACAGTGCTTTTCTTATCTCTCCACAGAACATCATAGTTGGAAAATATGATAAAATACATCTTGTCCCTTATGGAGAGTACGTCCCGTTCAAGAAACTTTTTCCGTTCATTCACAAAATGGTCGCTGATATAGGTGACTTCAGTTCTGGAAGGGAAATAAAAAATTTGCAAATGCCCTCCTGTTCTTTTGCAACCCTTATATGCTATGAAATCATTTTCCCTGACCTGACAAGAAGATTTGTAAAAAAAGGTGCTGACTTTATAGTTAATATTACAAATGATGCATGGTTTGGGGAAACAAGCGCCCCGTATCAGAACATCTCCATGGCTGTTCTCAGGGCTGCTGAAAACAAGCGCTATGTTGTGCGAGCTGCAAATACAGGCATCAGCGCTTACATTAATCCAATTGGATCTGTTTACAGGCAAACTGAGCTCTTTACTCAGTCAGTTCTTCCTGCTATTATAGTCTGTCTGGAGCAACAGACTTTTTATACCCAGTACGGAGATCTGTTTGCTCTTTTTTGCTGCATAACAAGTCTGATTTTCATTCTGATGTCCAGGGTCAGGAAGAGAAGGTTGAAATAAACAGGCACATAAAAAATGTCAAATACCAAAGCTCAAAAATTAAATCAATGTCAAATATCAAAACTCAAAACCACAGAATTAATTCAGATTTTTTTGACATTATCATTTTTGAACTTCATTTGGCATTTGGATTTAAAGATAGACACAGAGCATTTCTCTCTGTGGTCTGTTTTTGACAATGCTCGATTTACCAAAAGGAGGTAACAAAACAATGCTGAATCAATGGGAAGAAAAAATCAATTCACTTGAAAAAAGAATGGAAGCAATACGGGGTTATCTTTGAAATTTCAGACAAGCAGAAAAAAATGATTGAGCTTGAAAAAAAAATTTCAAACCCTGATTTGTGGAAGGACGCAGGCAAAGCAAAAAAAATAACCAGGGAGAGAAAAACACTTGAGAGCGTCCTTATCCTCTGGGATAACCTGAAAAACAGTGTCGAGGACTGCCACGTGCTTCTGGAATTAGCTTCAGAGGAAGACAATGAGGAGCTGGAAGAAGAGCTCCGCACAACCACTGAAAAGCTGGAAGAAAAGGTAAATGAGCTTGAATTTAAAAAAATGCTCAGTGGGGCAAATGACATAAACAATGCAATTGTCAACATTAATGCGGGAGCAGGGGGCACAGAGGCTCAGGACTGGGCAAATATGCTCCTCAGAATGTACCTTCGATGGGCTGAAAGAAGAGGGTTTAAAACTGAAATTATTGACATATTAGCAGGTGATGAGGCAGGAATCAAAAGCGTGATGTTTACAGTAGATGGCGACTATGCTTACGGGTATCTCAAGGCTGAGGTGGGGATACATCGCCTTGTGCGAATCTCTCCGTTTGATGCCGGGGCAAGGAGACACACCTCTTTCGCCTCAGTTTTTGTATATCCTGACATTGAAGACGATGTGGAAATAACCATTGATGAAAAAGATCTTCGCATTGACACCTATCGTGCAAGCGGAGCCGGGGGACAGCACGTCAACAAAACAGATTCAGCTGTCAGGATAACCCATCTCCCGACCAATATTGTTGTTCAGTGCCAGAATGAACGCTCTCAGCACATGAACAAGGCGGTTGCCATGAAAATATTGAAAGCAAGGCTTTATGAGCAGGAGATAAAGGAAAGGGGCAAAGAACTTGAAAAACTCCATTCATCAAAAAAACAGATAGCCTGGGGCAACCAGATCAGATCTTATATTCTTCAACCTTATAGAATGATCAAGGACCACAGAACAGGAGTGGAGGTCGGCAATGTTGATGCAGTGCTTGACGGCAACATCGACAAGTTCATTGAAACCTATCTTATGAGCTGAGGAAATAAACAGGGCACACAGGCACATAGTAAAAAACAATAGGCAATAGCCAAGGGGTGTAGGAGCGCATTTATGCGCGAAAGGATTGGACAGATACAGATAAAATGTCAAATTAAAAAGTTCAAATGACAAAGGAATGTCAAAAAGCAAAAAGCCGGCTGGATAGACTATGGGTTGAAAACTTTTAGAAACTCTTGGCATTCATGTTTTAGCTTTGTGCTCTGTGCCTGCTACTTTGTGCCTGTGTGCCTTTGCAACTTTGTGCCTCAATAATTAACAGCATGGCCTTTATCTCTTATATGGCATAGAGGACCAATTTTCAAAACATCCATGAAAGGAATAACCATGCAGGATATTGCAAATCTTCTTTTTGAAGCCGGAATGCTGAAAAGAACGCCCCGGACAGGTCTTCAATTCCTGGGATCAGGAAGCGAATCTGTTGCTGAACATGCATTCAGAGTCGCTTTTATCGGGTACGTGCTTGGACAGCTTGAAAAGGACGCTGATGCAGGTAAAATCATGAAATTGTGCCTTCTTCATGATCTGCCGGAAGCACGAACCGGAGATCTGAACTATATGAACAAAAAATATGTCCGGGTTGATGAGGAAAAGGCTGTTCGCGAGCTTACAGAAACAGTGCCATTCGGGGATGACATAAAACAGTCAATTGAGGAATTCAACAAGATGGAGACACAGGAGTCCCTGCTTGCAAATGATGCGGACCAGCTTGAGCTCATTTTAATGCTTAAGGAGCGCAAGGATCTTGGAAATAAATATGCTGATGAGTGGATCTCTTATGCAATGAAACGGTTAAAGACCGCGGTGGCAATAGAGCTTGCAAAAAAGATAATTGAAACTGATTCAACCCAATGGTGGTTTAAGGATAAAAGTAACTGGTGGGTAAATGGTGGGGACTCGCGGTTTAAGTGATGCCCGGCAGCAATGATGGGTTTCCTGCCTCCATCCATCCTACGGACTGAAATTCAATTCAAATAAGTGTAAAAAAGCGGGGTACCTTTTACATAACTTTTGCGTTTAAGCAAACACCCACCGATACGCAGGTGTCTTTGTTTGATAGTTATCGAGACCAACTGGAAACAGATTTCCGGGGAAGGTCTGTCCCAATCCTTCTATACATAGATTGTTGGAAAGCAAATAACTTTCTTATTCTACTTCAAAAACAGACTCAATAACCTCCTTGTAAGGTTTATTCGTACTGCTAACGTCAGTTTGTATCTTAACAGTCCATTGACCAGCAGCTGCGTCTTTTTCTACACATACAGGCACCAGGATAAAATTCCATGCTTTTAAAATGTTTCTTGCCGGGTCAATCGTAACACCCCTCGAACTTTCTTCCGGCCCTGTAATAACAACTGCACTTGCAGATTCGTCATAGTTGTTCTTTTCTTCACATCCTATCACTATCCACAGACATTTTTGAGAGCGAATACCAGGTTTTTGAATCGTCTTCTGCAAACTAAGGGCAGTTAATTTTTCAACACCCCAGCACTGATCCAGATCCTCCATGCAGATATCTTCTTCACTGCACGGTGTCTCACCTCCAGCGCATTCCCCGCTAAAACATTTTTCTTCACCATCACAGAATATCTTATTGTCACAGTCAGCATCTGTTGTGCACTCAGGCTCTAAATCTGGTGTGGGGGGAAGTGGCATAACCTTCATACTGATTAAAACATCTACTGCTGTTTCCCTGGATTTTACCGGAATAACAGCTGAATAGTTGCCTGGGATATATCCTTCTCTATTAATGTTAACCGTTACAATATCAGGCTTATCATAGGTAGCCTCTCCGGAACGCGGCTCAAATGATGTTATCCAGCCTGTATTGTTATTATAACTAATATCTCCAATTTCCCACTGTACTGTACCACTTTTTAGGGCATTGCCTATTATAAACGTCCACTTATTGAAACTGCTGCCCAGATTAATGGATTCATCCATGACATAGAGGATCGGTTCGTTGTTGCCGGAAGGACTGCTCCCCCCCCCACCTCCTCCACTGGAGAAAACTGTAGTGGTTGTGGTGTTGGGAATTTGATTGCATATCCCATCTTCGCATTTATGCTCTGGCAAACAATCATTATCACTGTAACATTCTGTGCAAATGTCATTTTCTTCATCACAATCATCCAAACAGTCCTGCCTTTCCTGCCCTATACATTCCCCTTCAACACAGGTGTCTGAAACCGTACAGAATTGATTGTCATTACATGATAATCCGCTGCAACTTTCATCCTCGCAATCAATAAGTCCATCACAATTATTGTCTGCCAAATCATCGCATAATTCAGCTGCTGCAGGATTAGTTGCATTATCATTGTCATCGCAGTCTTCTGTTTAAGCACAGTAGCCGTCAATGTCCTTGTCAGTACAATCACTTGATGAAACTGATAGTCTGGGTCCATTTTCAGGATCAGTGTGATCATAAAATTCTATGAATGTTGATGCATCTTCACTTGTTTTTAAAACAAAACCGGAAAAATCCGACTGGTTGGAATCACTCAAATCATGTTCCAAAGCTGAAGTTACATCAAAGCTAATAGTATCAAAAGGTTGCAGAGGATGTGACGAACAGATTTCCCCCAGATAATCTGACGTGTTAACATCAGTTAACTCAATAATTCCATTCTCGTTTTCATCCAGAATGCTGTATAATAAAAGACAACTGTCATTTTTCAAACTGTCCTCTTTAACAATAAAAGTAAGGGATGCCTGAATTTGGTCCCCTGAGTAGATACCCTCTATATTTGATATGTCAAATTCCACAATACCAGTCTTTGTTTCTTCATAGCAGCTGATACAAATATCAAATGTATTAATTCCCTTATACCCACCTGGCCCATCTGTATAAGTACGTGAACCCATGGTAATACCATGTTCTGTAAAAAGCGTAGTAGTATGACACTCCCCACCGATACCACACCCCCATGAACAGGGACATACTTTACTGAAAGCATAATGACCATCAGCAATTGGAAAGGGATTAAAAACAATGGGTTTATTATCACATGCATCCCCAACGCCATCCTTATCATAATCATTTTGGTCAGGATTGACAATTTCAGGACAGTTGTCTGCAGTGTCCAGAATTTCATCATTGTCGTCATCCTCATCACAAGCATTCCCAAAACTATCACCATCTAAATCTTCCTGGTCAGGGTTTGCAATATCAGGACAATTATCACAGATATTTCCTAAACCATCCCGGTCACTATCTTCCTGACCTGAATATGCGATATCAGGACAATTGTCACATATATCCCCTATATCATCACCATCTGAATCTTCCTGATCAGGGTTAGTAACATATGGACAGTTGTCACATACATCCCCAAAATTATCATTATCAGAATTTTCCTGGTCTGAACTGTTGTCAGAAGGGCAATTATCACAAACATCTCCAAAATTATCTCCATCAATGTCTTCCTGCCCTGGGTTTGCAACGTGTGGACAATTGTCCTGATAAGAAAGTATTCCGTCTTCATCTGCATCGATTTGTGAAGTGCAAACAGTATTGAGTTCAGCTGAAGTATCTTGTGGAACAGCAGTTGTCTCAACAATATATGCAGAACTTGTTTGAACCGTACAAGTAACATCTTTGCTTATTGAAGAGGAATCATTAATAATAACATTACTGATATCCATAATATTACAATCCGGTATTTCACCTTTCTCGTCAAGTTTGAGCACCCAAATATCATATTGTCCTGCTCTAAATGACCTGGTATTCCCAGCCACAATATACCCACCATCTGTGGTCTGCTGGATGGAACTGGCAATATCACGATAACTTCCCCCATAGGTTTTCTGCCACTGGATGTCGCCAAAGCTGTCAATCTTTAATATATGGTAATCTTCAGAATATGATGTAGCCACGATATACCCGCCGTCTGTTGTCTGCTGTATGGAACTGGCACTCTCCCAATCTCTTCCCCCATAGGTTTTCTGCCACTGGATGTTGCCAAAGCTGTCAATCTTTAATATAAGGTAATCTTTAGAACGCGGTGTAACCACGACATACCCACCGTCTGTAGTCAGTTGAATGGAACTGGGATATTCAGCAGTACTTCCTCCCCCATAGGTTTTCTGCCAGGAAACATTGCCAGTTTCATCAAGTTTTAAAACTAACAAATCCTCATAACCTGCTCCAAAGGAATAAGTATACCCAAGCACAACATACCCTCCGTCTGTTGTCTGCTGAATGGAAGTGGCACCATCCCGACCATTACCACCATAGGTTTTCTGCCACGATACATTGCCAGTTTCATCAAGTTTCAGCACCCAGAAATTTTCCCTGCCTGCTCCAAATGACTCAGTATACCCAGTCACGACATACCCTCCGTCTGTTGTCTGCCGGATGGAACTGGCTTCATCTCGACCATTTCCCCCATAGGTCTTCTGCCACAATACATTGCCCACAGAGTCAAGCTTTAATATCCAGAAAGCAGAAATACCTGGTCCAAATGAAAAAGTACGACCGGTCACGATATACCCGCCGTCTGTTGTCTGCTGTATGGAACTGGCATAATCACCATCAGTTGTCCCACCATAGGTTTTTTGCCAGGAGACATTGCCAGTTTCATCAAGTTTTAGCACCCAAACATCATAATAACCTCCAAATGAATTCGTAGTGCCAGCCACAATATACCCTCCGTCTGTTGTCTGCTGGATGGAGGAAACAAAATCATCATAACTGCCCCCATAGGTTACATCCCAGTACTCAGCACTATTACTTGAACTTACACTGAAAAATATGATTGATAAAAAAGAAGTGAGAAGGAATACCTTCTTCATAACTACCCTTTCCTTGTTATGACTGGTAGATTGGCAGGAATTAATAATATATCAGCTTCACTCTTGTCCAAAATCGGTTTTTACTTGGACAGCATAATTGCTTTTGGGTTGCTGAAATTTATTGTAACAACACAGTTAAACATTCCAAAAGTCTTAATAACAGGATTTTTGAAGACCTTTTCTGGTTGTAACTGATATTTATTACTGCTTTTTTTATGTTGGACAGCATATAAAGTTCACTGACAACCCGGGTTTCAGAAATCACGGGAGCAAAGCGAAATCAAACACTTAGCTTGTCCAAAAGGCAAATTCAGATTATTGTGGACAGTGGTGTATTGGCTTATATTATCTGAAAATTTTTAATTTGCAAAAAAAATGTTTTTATGAATAGTTGATGGTTCCCTCTTAATTTGTTAAGGAGATTCTCATGATAATTTGGGAAAAACCTCAACTATAGGATAAAAAAACTATTACCTGCTACTTTTTCAGTATAGCATAGGATTAGCATTTTATCAATTATCGTAAAGGAATCACCGCTGTAGCCATTGCCGATATTATCACATAAATGGAAATGGGGTCTGCTGTTGACATTATTCAGGCACCTTTCTGTTGCCTCAATCCGATTTCTTGAATTCCTGTTTCCATGAAACAAAATGGGGTCACCCATTCCAATTCCATTACTTTTCGCCAAAGGAAAGGGGAATTTCAAGAACCTCTTCTGCAGCTTCACTAAGCAGTTCATCAATATTCAGTTCTTCATAAAGCAGATCTTCGACAGCCGGCTCCAACAGCTCAAGAACAAGTTGTGAGACGGCAAAATCATAAGCAGTCAAGTCATCGAGCTGAACTTTCAATTTTTTAGTGCCTTCATCCAACTCATTCTCTCTGGCCGGGGGGATAACTGTAAACTTTGACACAACCCTGCCCTCGTCATCTTCGTCCATGGCAATGGTAACATCAACAGGCACCCTGGCATTTTTGACAGTCAGGCATGCCTCACCACTTGTTGATGCAGTCCCAGCAGGAATCAGATCAAGGTAAGACCCGTCTTTTTCCCTGTTTGTTGTATCAGCAGTTGCTTCAATGTCAGCACATGTTCCTATTTCTTCAATTATCAAAGTCAAGTGCCAGACAGGAATGCCATTCACATCTTTTTCCGGGCGCAGCTTGCCGGGAATAAAAAGGTCAGTAATATTGATATTTTTGAACCTGGCTTTAACAGTATATTTGATATCATCTTCTTCATCATCCAGATTGTCAGATTCCAGTACAGCGTCTTCACCTAAAAAATTAGCAGCTAAATTAATTCCATCATCTGTAAACGTTAGAGCCTCAAGAATGCTCAACAAAAGAAACTGCTGCTTCACTCTTCTTACTGCTCTTCGCAGCTCTCTGTCAGTAAGATCAAGGTCGTTTTTTTCACCTTCCTTAACAAGGCTTCGCAACTGCCTCCCGGGCTGCGCTTTTACTGCTGCAGGACTATCAGGACTGGTTCCCGTAAATTTGCAGTCTGTATTTTTATAATCAGGCAAATCAACAGATTGCTGAGTTTTAAAAGCAAATGCTGAAGCAGAAAAAATTACAGATAACACTATCACTACAATGGTCTTCATGAATAATCTCCCTGTTTTGTACCCTGTTACCCGCACATATACTTTTTGCAGGACTTTTATGCAAGTGAAGCTCCCCGCCTATCCCGAAAGGATTCGGGACAGGGCTTGCGCGGCACGTTCCGGTCAAATAAAACAACTCTGCCTGCTGTGCAGGATCATAATTGCTTTAATCTTTTTGCAGATTGTCACGTTTGTAAGGTCTGAAGCAACAGCAAACATCACAACATCTACCGCACCCCCTTCAAACTTAAATCACAACTTTCAAATTACTTCAATTTAAAATATTACAGGAGTTTCCCCAAAAAACAGGGATAAAACTCAAAACAGGCAATAATGGCGGTAACAAAGCCAGAATGACAAGAGGCAAAGTGTTTTTTTAACCCATTGCACCGCAGCCTTGCATGAGTGTCTTTCTGCAGATGAAGGGTCCAAACTGTTTGAGTTCCGCCCAAGCGGAACGAGTTTTTGGACCCGCTGCAGAAGATGCTCATGCAGGGGAAGCCGCAGGCCAAGGTGCAGGGTGCCTTTTCTTTTGGTACTTTTCTTTGGAGCAAGCAAAGAAAAGTACGTATTTGCTGCCACCCTGAATCTACTCAGGATTACTGATTTTCAATCTGTCCTGAAATTTTGGGGGAAACTCCTGAAAATATTAAATCTCAAGTGAAAAAGAAGGGGGCTTTTATATCCAGAAATTCAATTTAAGCTTGACGAAAGAATTTTGCGGTATTAAAAGGTTATGGTTATAAATAAGGTTGTTTGTGATAATGAGACATCAATTATCAATAACAAAAGAGGAAGTTAATCGAAAACTGCTGCACCTGGCAGCCCTTCTGATGCCTGTTGGAATCTTCTATCTGCGCCCACCGTGGTTTCAGGGTTTGCCGCAATACACTGCAATTGTATTTCTCCTGGTTCTTTTCCTGAGCTCGGCAATTGTGGAAACACTTCGGTTTCAGATCCCTGTTGTTCAGAAAATATTTCGCAGGATTTTTGGATGCATGCTTCGTCAGGATGAAAAAGCAGGCATAACCGGATCCACTTATATTATCTGCGCATCTCTAATCTGCTCCATTGTTTTCTACAGCCAGCCTCATATATCATTTATGAGCCTGAGCATTTTTATTCTTGCAGATGCTGCAGCAGCACTAATCGGAATCAGCATGGGACGCATAAAAATAGGCTGTAAATCTCTTGAAGGTTCAATGGCTTGCCTGTTTCTTTGCATATTCATGTTTTATCTGGTTTTTCCGGCAGTGCCGGGGCTGCTGGACGTGTGGAATAAAGAAATACCCACACCTCTTATTTTTATCACTTCGCTGTGCATTACACTTCTGGAACTAGTTCCAATGAAAATCACTCACCATTTCAAAATAAATGACAACCTGTTTGTTCCGGTTATTACCGGCTTTGTCATGATCTGGCTGTACCCAATATTTGCTGGTTAGGTTTTTTGGCAGGTACCGCGGTCTGACCCTGAGCCACAGGTATCAGCCTGGCAAAGTTTACTCAGCCTGGCTTGCGATTTGCTGCAATTATATCAGAGCGATGAATAATAATAGGATTGAACTGTTTGTTCTTTGCAATTGTTCGTTTTATTTTTACTGCCTCAGCAAATCTGTATGGGCCAAGGATAACACGATACCAGTATTTTCTTTTCAAGCTGGCTTTTTCAATTCGTGCTGAAAACCCTTTTCCACGAATATCTTCTGCAAGTTTTTGTGCCTTTATTTTGTCACGAAATGATCCTATCTGGACATCGACCCACAGTGCTGTCATTTGTGACACTGCAGGCTCAGGTATGTTGGACACAAGGGTTCTGCACATGCGATCAATAAGATCATCTGTTTTTTCCTTCTGCATCTGGAGCCCGCAGCGGATTGAAGCTGAAAAGAGAGAAAACGGATTAAGTGGAAAATCTCCCTGGTGTGCTCTTTTTACAATTGTTTCAGTCCAGGCAGCCCTTTCGCTTTGCGTCTCAATCATTGTCACCTTAACTGTAATTGCTATCTGGGAATAGATCCCAAGATATAATTTTTCAAAGTCCAGAACCTCTCCATATATAAGAAAGTCAGCATTAAAAAAATTTCCAACCTCACCGGGTGAAACAAGCCTCCATGGCCGCGAATATAATTTTTCCAGCACAGCAAGAGCGTTGTCAACATCATTCATCTCTAAATCATAGTAGTTTTTAGAGCTGAAGTGGTTGTAAAAACTTCTTCTTACATCAACTTCAAGGTTTTCCCTTGTGGATCTGTTTGCGAAAGGCAGAACAACAACATGCTTCGGGGCAGGATCATCTGTTTTCAAAAGTGAGGGGACACACTTTTCGTCATAGTGGGATTTCAGGTGCGAGCATGAATACAAACACAGAATTGCCAGGCTAATCATAAACAGCCTGAATATGGCGTACTTTTTCATCATTTCTGCCTGTTACTCAAAAGCATATTTCCCCACCATGGCCTTTGTTCCAAAAAAACGGAGCAGGAACAGATGGCGATGATACTGTAGCGGCTATTAAACCCGGCAGCAATCCTCGTCTTACTACCGAACCTCTAATCCGTTTTCCCGGAGGCTAAATAGTACAGTGTGTGTCCTATTTTGTCCATGTCAAGAATATTGATCATTTGTTTATGTTTTTTGGATGCTTCCTTATAATGCTTTTCCTCAAGAAGAAAATATACTTTTTCCCCGGAGGTTAACAGGGCTTCCAGCTTTTCAGTATCTTTGACTTTGGGAATAGGGTATCTGTGGAGAAAATAGTTGAAAAGCTCAGGTTCAAACAACGCTATCAGCGTATCATCACGAGATACGATTTTTTCTATTCTCCCGCAGAATTGTTTAGCTGACTTGAAACTGTTAAAGAAAGGGAAAATTACAAGCACAACCATAACAGACAGAATTACCATGTCCGTTGCAATGAAACAGAGGAAATATTTTATGCGTTTTTGCATGGTCATATAAATTATAATTCCTGCAATACAGCTCAAGCCCAAAAACCAGGCAACAGGATATAAAACAGAGCTCGAAAACATCCGGGTATTTAAAAAACTGAATTTTGCTGCAAATACTGCTATCCCAATGCTTGCAGCAAAAAGTATTAAAAACACGGCAAGAAAAAGCAGCAACGGGGTTTTAAATAACTTCAGCTGAATTGCTTTAGCTCCCGAAAGGTCAACACTGATATTATCATCCCAAAATTTAGCTATAAGTATGGCAGCGGCTGGGTATATGGGAACCAGATACAAGCCTCTCTTACATGACACAAGAGACAAAAAGGTAAAAATCCCTGCAAACCAGATAAGCGGTAATTGAATATTGAGTTTTGCCCCTCTGTTTCTCCAGAAGTAGATAGCTGCACTCGGAATAAACAGGCTCCATGGTAAAAAGTGAAGAGGGAATTTATATAAATAATAATAAAATGGTGACCTGTGACTGTAAGAATTTACTGCACGTCCAAAAGTCTGTTTGAAAAGAATATTTCCGGTATATTCCTCACCCCCGATAATGCACGCAGGAACCAACCAGACCGCAACTATCCCGACGACAATCAGAATGCCCCTTCCAATACACATTTCTTTCAACCTGGGCAACTGCTTTCCTGTCAGAAGAAAAAGGAACATAGTTAGAAGGGGGATTAAAATGCCAATCGGTCCCTTTGTCAACACTGCAAGTCCAATGCATACATAGGCAGAAAGAAAATATTTTCTTCCATCACTGCATGTATATCCGCAATAGAAAAGAAACAGGGCAAGTGTTGTCCAGAAAGACAGGATTGTATCAAAATGAACGCTTATTGATGTCATAAAAAACCCCTCACTTGTAAACAGGATAAGAGCAGCCAGAAAACCAGTAAACGGGTTGTAAAGCTTTCTTGCAAAAAGACAGGTCAAAACTATCATGCCAAGACCTGCAAGCGCTGCTGGAAAGCGGGCAGAAAAAGCTGTTACATCACTAAACGGTTTTGAGACAAGGGCAATCATCCAGAAAAACAGCGGCGGCTTGTCCGGATAGCTCTCTCCGTTCAAGTGGGGCAGGATATACTGACCTGTTTCCATCATTTCCCGGGCAATCTGAGCATATCGAGGCTCATCAGGATTCTTCAGATCCCATCCTCCAAGGTTCACAAAAAAAATACAGGCAAACAAAAAGATAAGACCTGCAAATTTAATATTTTCCGCCCTGTCCATAATTGTTTTCAGCATGTTGTTTAATATTCTTCAAAGAAATTCTGTTACTTCTTCTTTTTCTTCTTATGAGAACAAGGTTCCTGAAACATATAAGAGCTCCCCAGCTCTGTCCTGAAATGATAACAGGATCTCTTTTGTGAATTGAACAGGCTATAATAACAGCACACCCCCTGCAAGGCTGAAATACCAGAATACTGTTAGAATGGTGCTTTCTCCATTTTTTTAAGACGCCTTAAATATGATTTACTGTACTTTGACAGGGCTTTCTGCATACTGATGTGCCGGGGTTTCTTTCACAGGCAAACAGTAAAGCCGGTTACTGTAAAGGTATCCTGGCAAAAGAGCATGGGCCAAAGCATCTCTGTAAATTTCCTGTTCAAGCTTATCTTGAAACAGTTTTCCCTCTCTATATGTGTACTGAACAGAACTCATTTCCGGCCTTTGGAAAACCACCTTTTTATCAACCATATAGGCATTGGTGGTGCCGTACTGCATGACTGCCCTGCCTGGTACGCTGTCAGGAATACTCAGCAAAACCCGACCAACCATGGGGTTATAGCAGCTTATACCCATCAAGTCTATAATTGTTGGAGCCATGTCAATCTGGCTAACTGTTTTTTCACAGACTCCGGGATTAATGTTCGGGCCAATAATAATACCGGGAACATGAAACTTCCTTATGGGAACAATGTCCTGGCCTCTCAGCCGGGTGCTGTGGTCAGCAATTATAAGAAAAATGGTGTTCTTATAATATGGCTCTTTTCTGGCGGTTTTAAAAAATTTACCAAGCGCATAATCGGCATACTTCATGGCATTATGACGAGTCGCTTTGGGCTGATCATACAGCTTAATGCGGCCCCCGGGGAACTCAAACGGGTCATGGTTAGATGAAGTCAGAATCAGGGCAAAAAATGGCTCCCTGTTGTGTGCTTTGAATATGTTATTGGCCTTGCAGAACAGGTCTTCATCCGAAACACCCCATGTCCCGGTAAAAACCGGATTCACAAATGACTTCTGGTCATATATAATCTGAAATCCATTGCCAAGGAAAAATGCCCGCATGTTGTCAAACCGGCTGTCACCGCCATAAATAAATTCAGCAGTGTATCCTTTCCTCTTGAGCAGTTCTGCAATAGTAAAAAAGTTCTGCTGTGCAAGCCCAAGCTTGACCACGCTTTTGCCGGGTGTTGGTAAAAACCCTGAAATGATTGCCTCGATAGCACGCACTGTCCGCGTTCCTGTTGCGTAAAGGTTTTTAAAAAACAAGCCTTCTTTGCTGAGTTCGTCAATATACGGCGTTAACGGAAGCCCCCCAAGACAGCCCACATATTCAGCCCCCAGGCTTTCTTCCAGAATAACAACAAGGTTTCTGGCCGGCTTTTCCGGAAAGTTTGATTGTTGATAATGAATAAGAGGATTTTTCAAGTCTGTAAAACTTGTCCCGGGACTGAATGAAATCCTTCTGATCCTGCTGAGAATTTCAGATGGCTCCATTTTGCCGTAAAACTCATCGGGCTTCATTTCATGTTTTTTATAATTGTAGTAGGCATGGGCAAGCGAATAGGCTGAGTTAAGTCCAAGCTGGTTAACAAGATGACTCGTAGAAAAGGCTGCAGTGCTGGGATTAGCAGGACGGTGCCCTGTGCTTGAACGAATTCCGAGAGCCAGCAGAGGCATAATGACTATAAAAAGGATCACTCGTTTTAAAAAAGAACAGTTGCCATAATCAGCAATCCTGTTTTTTAATAATCTAAACATCAGCCATCCTGTGAGAAACATGACTGTTAAAGCGATAATCAACTCTGCAAAATAGCCCTTTAATATCATTAAAAACACCTCGCTCATTTGTGCCATATATTCCAGGAAAATACGGTCAGGCCTCGTATAGAACTCTGCCATAAACGGAAACGTTGCTATTTCCAGAAAAACGACTGAAGATATGACAACCGCAAGATAAGCCGACAATAAACCGCTTAATTTTTCAGCAATTCTTAAAGGTAATATTATCAGTAACAGAAACGGAAGCAGGAGTATGTAGCAAAGCAGGATAGTATCTATCCTGACACCTATGGGGAAAATGAGCAGAAAGTTTTTTGTTTTACTTACGATTTCAAAATAATTGATACATAGTGCAGTCCTGAAAACAGACAAAACCAGCAAACCTGACAAATAAAACACCAAAACAGGTGCCAAAGGGCCCAGGATGTCCATTAAGTATTTCAGATATGTTGCACAGACTTTTCGAAAAGGATTTTTAGAATTATTGTTCATGGGAATCAGGCACCCGGATACTTTCAGATTGCTTTCTCAAAATAGCCAGTTTGAAAACTGTATATGGGCAAAATGAAGCAGGGATGAAATTAAAATTAAAATAATTTAATTTTAATTTGATAAGGTGTTTTATCTGGACTGAATAAAGATATTTTCACCAACTGGCTTCCAGGGAATAAGAAAAACAGGACATCTTCCTCTGTCCTGGTCACTGTGACAGGAAAACATCCCCTCGCAAAAAACTCCGCCAAGGTTTGCGCTGACAGCATCAATACCGTCTGTTTCTGATGCGTTTTCAACCATAAATGTTCCTAAAAATTTATGGTTTTTTCCCAGTTCATATACCTTGAAAGAGCTGTTCCCCTGGCTTGATACAATCAAAAAACCTTTGGCGTCATTGTTTTTATATATTGTCACCCCTTCAATGTCAGAAGCAAGTCCGTTCTCTCCGACTTTAATAATAAACTGCCCCGGCACAGGGTCATGGGGCTCAGCGCCGACACACCACACACCTTTCTTTTCCTCGGCAATATAGAGGGTTCGTGCTTCGTCATCAGCGACAATCCCCTCACAGGCTCCAACCTTCCAGCTGCGCACTTTTCTGCCCATTACCCTTCCAGATTTGTCATCACTCAGTTCATATTGCTCAATCAGCCCTGTTCGGGAGGTTATGATAAAATAATATTTTCCGGTTTCTGTGCTGTGATACAGGGCACCGCCATAATTTTTTCCTGTTTCGATCCCGCCATTGTCAATACGAAACAGCTGTCGTGTACGGGGGTCAATTTTATAAACTAATATCCTGTATCCATTTTTTCGCTGGTTAAATGCAACAATGTCAACCTTCTGCCCGCCAAGCGGAAAGTCATACCGAACATCAATATTTCCGGGTTTAATCGCCCTTACCGCCTGAATGGTTTTTCCTTCAAGATCATAGACAAAAACCATTCCTGCCTTTTTATCCGACGCAATAACAGCGCTTTTTGAGCGATCATCTTTATTCACCCATATGCACATGTCATCCTGATCAACAGCCCTTGAATCAAGACAGACGACAGCAGGTTTAACAACACTGTTATTCAGTGTTGCATTAACTTGTGAAACACAAAAAAGCTGAAAAACAACAAACAAAAACAACTTAATTGAATAAATTTTCATTTTTATCTTTCTCTAATGCTGCTTTGTAACATGCCCTCCTTTTTCTTCTCAAGTCGCGAGTTGTGCAGAAGGCCATGGTTAAAGGCTCTGACGGCAACTGTTGTTTTCCTGTACCTGCTTACCAGCATGAAGAGCTTCTGGAAATTTTCCAGCCATCCGACAATCGGGACACAGCCATATCTGCGCAGGTCATCAATGACGCGCTCTATACGGGTAAAATCAGGATAACTGTTCAGGAACATATCGACAAGAGTATGGGAGTGTTGCCTGTTTGACCGCGCAAGCGAGTAGAGAAACCCTGCTATTTCATGATTTACAATACGATCCATATCAACCCTGCTGGAAAAAACAGTTTCAAAGTCGAAATGTACAAGGCGGTCTTCTGATATTAGAATGTGCTTAAAGGTTGGATGCTCAAACAGGAGCCTGGGCTCCCTTAACTCCAATGCCCTTGCATGACGCTTCGCCATCACACCAACAAAATTTTTCATTAAAAGCTGTTTGTGCTCAAGGGATGTTTTTTCGCACTTAAAGGCCTGGGCAAGGGTCTGGCCTGGAATCCATTCCATTGCCAGGCAGAGCTGGGGTATTTCAGTCAGCAGGGGAGGAAACAGCATCTCCGGAACATCAAAACCCTCCTTTTTCCAGAGTGCAAGAGTCTCGCGTTCAGTTTTATATCTGGTGTTAATGCCTGTGGAAGACTTCAGCCCCAGCATGGAAGAAATAACCCGCCTGTATACGGTCTGCAGCAGAGTTCTTTTAAGACCGTAACATTTCAGAACTATTGGTTCGCCTTCGTGGACCAGTTTGACAACCCTGTGGCTGCCATCGCCTTTTCTGCTTATGCTAAGCTGCTGCGCATCATAACCGCCGATTTTTATAACCTTTTTCACTGGGATCAGGACCTGTTGTGCATCAGCCTGTAGAGCTTGCGGCCGGTATTGTACTTGGAAAACTTTTTCCATGACCCTGGCTTTAAAACCCTGTCAAGGAAACGCATAGTACGAAACATGGGGTTTGGGTGGCGAAAAAAAAGGGTGTATGCTGACTCCAGGACCTCCCTGTCAGGGTAGTGCTCTATTGTTTCCTCTAAAAACAGGGGCCAGTGATCGCGCACGGTTTTGCACAGAGAGCGAAGATATGCCAGAATCTCGCGGGCAACCACTTCACGGACAAGGTTTGGGGAGCGGTAAACAAACTCAAAGTCAAAAAACAGAAACTGGCCGTCATCCATGATCATGACATGTTTAAGATCGCCGTTCTCATGTATAAGCCTGGGCTCTCTGCGTTCGATAGCCAGGGCATGTCGCTTGTGCCATACTGGCAGGAACCGCCGCCACATATTCAGCCGCTCTTCCACAGGTACGGACTTATCGGCAAAATATTTAACAAAGCGTGGGGCTTCCACGTATTCAAACAGCATATAGCCTCCATCAGGAAGGCCTTCAACTTTTACGTCCTCGTATATGTTAAATACACGAAAGCCGGCTTCGCGCCACAGGTGCAGGCATTCAAGTTCAGTGCGCTGCCTTCCCCCTGGCATGGCCGAACTTTTGTTGCTGTAAAGATAGTTGGTGATTGTCTGCTTGCCATATCTGTAAAAGCTCCTGGTTCCATGATAGCATTTCAGAACAGCAAAGCCGTCCCGGAACGGTACTTTGTAGAGATAATTGCCGTTTTTGTTTAAAAGCTGCTTCTCAAGGTTATCATAACTCAGCACTTCCGGCATGATCTGCGTCATTAAAGCCTCCTCTTTCCTCAACTCATACGCAACACATAATTAAAAACTTTTTCTGTTTTGTATTATTGTCTGCTCAGGGATTGAAAACCTTAGTCTCCCCGTTAAAGACGGAATCTTCTAAAGCCAAAACTATTTTAATGGAAAACAAGTTACTGTTATACAGATTTGTTAATCCCTCAGGGAAATTTTGTGATTTTATATTTTATCTTCAGCCCGCTTTACCTTCGATACTGAAACCAACGGATCTTAGCCGGCAACAGCTAAATTCTCCACAATAGCTTACACTTAAACAATAAGGATTACAAACAAATATGAATTAAATATTAAATGCAAGTTAAATTAATTTAATTTCATACTATCAGAAAATCATGATACCTCTAAAATTTAATTTTGACTAATCCGGATTTATATATGGTTAGAAAAAAAGAATAGAGACAGGAAATTGATCTAAAAAACAACTGAACTATTATGGTAAAGAATTTCTCGTTTACAGCTTTGTTCTGCTTTATCTGCCTTTTTGCAACATTGGGGTCCAGGACAATTGAAAACATGGACTATCTTAGATATGCTGAAATTGCAAGAGAAATTATCGAGACAGGTGACTGGGTTATTCCGCATTTAAATAACAGCCTGTATGTGGATAAGCCCCCCCTTCATTTCTGGAATATTGCCATAGCCTATAAAATATTTGGCGTTAATGCATTTGCTGCGCGCTTTCCCTCAGCCCTGGCTGGTTTCATACTGCTTGTCAGCATATTTCTTTTTACTTTTGCTACAACAAAGTCACAGGACAGTGCTGTGCTGTCAACCCTGATCCTTCTTTCCATGTATGGGTTTTTTGTTTTCAGTCACAGGACCCGGCTTGATATAGTTTATACAGCACTGTTTTCTTTTTCCCTGTTCTTTTTTTATCTTGGTGCTTTGGGAAAGAAGCGGGAATGGCTGTTTTTTTCATTTTTCTGGTTTTTTCTGGGACTGGCATGCTTGTATAAGGGACCATTTGCCTTTCTGGTTATTGTGATAGTGTGTCTTTACTGGATAACAGCACGCAAAAAAAATCTTGTAATACCTTCCATGAAAATCTTTGTTATCACGATGCCATGTCTCTTAATGGTACCTGGGCCGTGGCTGTACAGGCTTATCACCCATCCTGACTTTAAGCTTTATGTTGAGACTTTAAAAAATGCACATATCATGACAAGGGGCGCTGATTTCTTATATTATATTCCCAAACTTCCTGAAAGGTTGGGTCCTGTTTTTCTCTTTCTTCCTGTAGCTGCAATAGCATTGAAAAAGGAATCGCAGATGGACAAACAAAAACGTTCCCTTATCTGGTTTCTTTTGATATGGAGTGTATCCTATTTTATCATGCTTAATTTCACACATACAAAACATCATCGGTATTTGCTCCCCCTGTTTCCTCCTTTTTCAATTTTTACCGGCATTGGCCTTTCTGTTGCAGTCCGAAGGGGGTTTTTTAAGAAGTATCTGTATTATTCAGGAAAGATTTTCCCCTGGACAACAATTATCTGTTTGCTGATAGCCCCTTTTGTAATATGGGATATTATAGGGTTAAACATTATGTCTTTC
>JAJRXD010000141.1 GCA_024276465.1 Deltaproteobacteria bacterium | reverse complement strand
TGATCCACCTCGTCATGTATATCGTTATCATTCCGACTATTACGCACCCCCAGGCAAAATCAAACTTCATCTCAGGGTTGTACTTCTCTATCAGCACCATTACTATGTGCCCTATGGCTGAAAGCCCGAATATCCACACTAGTGATATTGCTGTGTAAAATATTGACTTTACTGTTATTGGTTTTTGTGTCGCCAAAACAAACCTCCTCCCCTTACATATAAGATAAATTACATACAGGAAATTGCATTATTTTTTAAAAAAACAATAATCAATTAAATCCACTCAGGCCAGCAACCTGGTCTTCCTGACCGTAGACAGATAATATGCTACATTTTCAATAGACTTGACAAACAGTCCTCTTTCCCTGTCATCCAGTTCAAGAAAAAATTTTTTCAGTTCCTGCCTTCTTACTCTCAGCAAGTCTTTTACCGTCTTTTTTCCTTCTGCAGTCAGGAAAATCCGAACAACCCGCCTGTCCTTATCTTCCTTTTTCCTTTGTAAAAATCCGTTATGGATAAGCCTGTCGACCATACTGGTCATTGTGGAAACAGAAACAAAGTGCGCCTTACTCAATTCCGTCATTGTAAAACTGTCTTTATCCGAAAAGCTCATAAGTACTTTTATCTGTGAAGTTGTAAGGTCAACTTTAATAAGCTGTACGGGATTTATGCATTTGGATATTTCATTATAAGCTTTAGCAACGCGTGTTATTGAGCTGCTCCAGTCTTTTTTTTCTCTGTTATCTTTCAAGAAATTGCCTTTATATAAGTTGATTGCCCTGTTTTGCATAATCAATAGATTGAACAGCCCTGCATATGTTCCATTTCCAAACTGTTATCTTAATAATAGTTCGACGTTCAAACAATTATCAGTTTTCATGGCCCCTGTCAAGATTTTTCTGCAAAGTCTCTTCAATTATTTAAGGGTTTCAGCCAGAAGATCAGACGGAAATGTCAGCATCTTTCCTGCAACCTGCTGTAAAATATCCGGCCTTTCCGACATAATTTTAGGAAACAGTCCCTGCATTCTCTGGCCCAGAAGCTTAACAGCAGTATACGGGTTAAATGTAGGGGTAAATGGCTCATCCATCAGCCCGAAAATATAGTCTATAATTTCCGGGCTTGGAAAAACATATGCAATGCCAAAAACAGACAGGTAATCCTGATAATCATATTTGTTAATGTAGGTGTTAAGCCACCACTGCTCATACCGGGAAATTGCCTCGGGAACTATCCCTATCTGCTGCTCCTTCAAAGCAGAGGCAACAGCCAGTCCTGCCTTCCATCCGGTAATCATTGCACCAAGGCATTCAAGCTCCTGGCAGGAACCAGCATCTCCTGTTATAAGAACATTATTTCTGAAAGGCTTAATAACAGGCGAGTAAATTGACTCTATTGCGGCAAACTCCCTCTGTTTCTCAGGCTCCTTAAACCACTCGGAAAAGTTTGACTCCTTTACTATTTTCTCATAAGCAGCGTCAAGATCAACACCTGGCTCAAATGTTAAAACAAGGAAATTCCAGTCATCCCCGTCAGGTCTCGGTAGCAGGAACACATACACTGGTTTATCTTCGATAAAATGAATGCCGGTAATAATACAGTCTTCATATGGAGGCTTAAAACCTTTCACAAAACATGATTTAACATAGAGATTTGCTATATGCCTTCTGTTATTGTTGTACCCAAGTTTCTCTACAACCCTTGAATTGGTACCATCTGCAGCGATAACAAACGTGCTGTTCAGGGCCTTCCCGCCAGCCTGAACAACAACCCCGGGCCCCTGGGGCATTATTTCAGTCATTTCGGTTTCAGCAATAACATCAACACCCTCGTCCCGGACATCCTTCAGCAGACATTCAAGCAGAATCTCCTTGTCATATGAAAGGGCTATGGGAGCACCTTTGTTTTCTTCACCGGACCCAAACTGCATTTTTTTCATGCCTGGAGAAAACATGCGCCAGGTATGAAGCTGTTTGACAGGACCGGTATAAGAAAATGAAAGCCCCATGCTGGCAAAACAGAATCTTTTGTCCTTTTCATTATAATGGAACAGGTCGCCAAAAAAGTAATCGTTGGGGGGAAGAAGAGACTGACCGCATGTGCGTGTAATTGTGGAAATATCTTTTTTCCTGTCCAGCACTGCAACATCAAAGCCATTCTGCGCCAGGGCCCTGGCAGCTAAAAGACCTGACGGGCCTGCACCTACAATTATAACATCATAGCGATCCTTCATGTTAATTCTCCTTTCTGTATACTTAGCATACCTCGTAGCATGGTTATCTTATCTGAAAAAAAATATCGAACAAGAAATTTCGAACTTTTAAGTCTAATCAAATTCAGCAAGTGGTTTGCAAGCCTTGGTTGTAACCTCTAAAACCTCTGTCATGGGCTGGGACATTTTAGCCAGTTTTGGCATCAAATCAGGCCGCTCCTTCTGGATGGTTGGAATCAGACTCTGAATAAGCTGCCCCATGTGGTTCATTGCAGCATATGGGTTCCAGCACGGTGGTAACGGATCTTTAACCAGGCTGAAAATGTAATCCAGGTCTTCCTCCCTGTCTAAAACATAAGGCATGGCAAAGTTCATAAGATATGCCTCATGCGGACATTTCTCAATATAAGTAGATTTCCACCAATCAACATAATTGGAAATACCAATGGCCTGCATGCCGACTTTATCTTCTTTCAGTGCTGCCGCAATGGCGCTTCCTGCCTTCCAGCCACTTATCATTGCACCGGAATTTTCCAGCTCCTGGCACGCTCCGGTATCACCGGCAAGAAGAACACGGTCCATGTATGGCTCTTTTACCGGAGAATAAATATACTGGGAAGCTGCATACTTTTTCAGCAGTTGTGCATCCTTAAACCACTGGGAGAAGAAAGGATTTTCCTTCATGAAATAGTCGGCAACGTCTTCAAGCTTAACCCTTGGATCAAGCGCAAGAAAGGCAACATTCAAGTCATCTTCGTAAGGGCGGGGGAAAACAAACATTAAACCAGGGGCAACTGTTTTTTGAGTAATGCTCGACATGAGAATATCAAGCTCCGGAGCCTTCACATTGCGCATATACCAGCCTAAGCAAAGAAGGTAGCTGTAAAAAGTTCTGTCCCTGTTAAATCCTAACAGTTTTGCAATCCTGGAGTTAGTGCCGTCAGCTGCAATAACATATGAGCCTTCAAATACCTGTCCGCCTCCGCTTACCTTTGCTCCGTCAGAAGATGTTGAAACTTCACTCACATTGATTCCGGTAAAAACATCCACCCCGGCCTCTTCAACCTCCTCAAGAAGACACTTGAAAAGAATCTCCTTGTCATAGGAAATACCTACAGCCCCCTGATCTCCTTTTTTTCTTGTTTCTTCCGGCAAGCCAAAAGGCAGACGGTTGCCGTTTGGGGAAAAAATGTGCCAGGCATTGCAGTTTTTTACAGGCCCGTCATATTTAAAAGAAAACCCGCTGTTAAGAAATGCAATCCTTTTTCCCTGCCGGTTATAATTAATTATGTCACCAAAGTAATAGTCATTCATGGATACCAGGGTTTGCCCACACAGCCTGTCAAGGCGGGTTATGTCGGATTTCCTGTCAATAAGTGCAACCTTAAATCCTGAAAGGCCAATTGCCTTGGCAGCAAGCAGACCCGAAGGTCCTGCCCCTACAATTACAACATCATATTTTTGGCTCATGCTTTATTCCTCATCTTTTTTATTAATAAATGCATCTGGTTAAAAGTTGGGGAAACCATGGATTTGAAAATCTTTAAGCAGCACCTCAGGAGGCGTAGCTGCCATAGACTGAAGCTTCAGGACAATATCAGGCCGCTCCTTTTGGACTTTATCCATATTTCTCATTATAGAACCATTTATACTGTTCAACAGGTTATAAGGGTTCAGTGAACAGGGGAGAATACCGGTAACAAGTTTATACAGATAGTTAACAGCATCTTCACCTAAAAGCCCCCCGCTCAGCAGAGCCAGGAACTCCTTGTAGTTCATAAAGTCAGGGAAACTCTTCTGCCACCAGTCGATATATTTCCGGACCCCTTCTCTGTTCAACTTGCCTTCACGTATAGCCTCAGAAATTGCGTTGGCTGCTTTTCGGCC
>JAJRXD010000005.1 GCA_024276465.1 Deltaproteobacteria bacterium | reverse complement strand
ATTATGTGTGTTTTGATAATGCTGCTGCAGCAGGGCCAATGTACCGGCTGTATTCGGGGAAGACATTGATGTACCGCTTTTATAGCCATAATCACTGTCACCGGTAGAAACCGGTGAATATAGATTAATCCCCTTTGCTACGACGTCCGGTTTGATACGTCCGTCATCAGCAGGCCCCCATCCGCTAAAGGAACTCATCACAACGTCAGAAGGCAATGTATAATTCAAAACTTCAAATACAGCGCCAACTGTAAGAATATTTTTAGCAATACTTGCTGATCCTGCTGAATCAAAACCTGTTGTTCCTCCATCAATATCACGGACATCGGTTGACCACTCCCACTCCTGGGTTGAAAAATTGAACACAAGGTGGTTTGTGCCTGGTGCCGGGCCATCTCCACGATCGTTTCCGGCAGACTTAACAATTAAATAATATGGTGCGTTATAGGCAATAGCATCCCAGCTCTGAGCATGTGAATCATAAAATCCGAAATAAAAATCTTCCCGGGCACTTACTGTACGGTTGCCCCACCAGTACCATGTCTGCTCATCAAGATTGTAATACCAGCCGTGGATATATCCGTATGAATGATTGGAAATCTCCATCCCGGCGGCGGCTGCTGCTGCCATTTCAGTCTCATCTGCATTCCAGTCATAAGCCTTAAGGGTTCCCTGATATGCCATTCCTTTTGCAGGAGCATCAATACCTGATGCAATCAATGTCCCTGCAACATGGGTTGAATGGCTGCTCAGGGTTGTTGCGCCATCAGCCTGAGTTATCCGGACGTCAAATTCCTGATGAGTTAAAAGTACTGCTCCAGCATCCCACACGCCAAGTCCAACATAGCCTGCACCTGACAGATTCAATCCTGAATCACCTCCCGGCCAAATTTTATCTGTACGTGTAGTCTGGGCAGCTCCAAAATTGTGAGTAATGTAATAGGAGGGAAGACCGTTTCTAATCTCTTGAATTTCAATAATTGTTCCATCAATAAAAGCCTTGCGAACCGGCAAATTATGTTTTCTGGCATATGCTTCCACTTCAGCACGCTGGATTTGCCATTCCGCTTGTTTTGCAGCGGCAAAGTCCAATAACTGATCTACATTGGTAGATGTTTGAGCAAAAACATTGTTCACGAACAAAGAGATGAAAAACAGAGCTAAAACAAAGTCGATTAAAAATAATCTGTTTAAACTCATAACTCATTCAAAAACATGGTAAAACGAACTACCCACAGGTAAGGGGTTCAGTCAAATTTATAAAAAAACTGATAAAAACACAGGGATGGCAGTTTTAGTGCTATACATTAATTATATATAATATATAACATTTTAATAAATAAATCAAGGATCAGTTTTTTTATGTCTGATTAATCAATTAGTTAATGTATGCAATAAACAATATCTAACAATAAATATAATTGTTGAAAAATTCTATAACACAATTTTTTTAACACCAGTGCTGACTGTTATCCAGTCTTAACAAAACCCGTATTTCTTCTTGACAACAATAGTCTGTCAGTGTTCTATATTTTCTGTATAAACAAGCTGACAAGTTAATATTTACCAAATTGAACGATTCTTCATGGAAGAAATCGAAGGCTACAAGCTGCTTGACAAGATCGGTGAGGGGGGCATGGCCACCGTGTACAAGGGCCAGCAGGTCTCTTTAAACCGTCCTGTTGCCATCAAGTTTCTCTCAAACAGGTTAGTGATCCATCCTGACATGATTGAGCGATTCAAGAGGGAATCACTTGTCATTGCCAGCCTTAACAACCCGCACATAATTCATGTTATAGACAGGGGTATCACGCCCCGGGGAACACCATATTTTATCATGGAATATGTGGAAGGCACTGACCTGGCAACCCTCATTCATGTCGAAAAACCTGATTTTAACCGTAAACTCGAACTGATAATTCAAGTATGCAAAGCCCTCTCTTATGCCCACAAGAACGGAGTTATCCACCGGGATATAAAGCCGGGAAACATACTGATCGACAGCGAGGGAAATGCCCGTGTTCTTGACTTCGGAATAGCTCAGTTCTACGGCGATGAGGACAGAGGGGCCATGCATACCAGGCCAGGCACACTCATGGGGACTCTGCCATATATGTCTCCCGAACAGCAAACCTCTGCTGATAAAGTAACCACACTTAGCGATCTGTATTCCCTGGGCGTCCTCATGTATGAGGTCTTTACAGGCCTCAAACCCCTTGGGCGGTTCAAGCTTCCTTCTGAGATTGATCATACGATCCCGAAACACCTGGAAGCAATGATCATGTGTTGCATGAATCAGGAGCCTTTAAAACGTCCCGGGACTCCCGATGACATCAAGGACGTGTTGTTAAAGCTTCTCAGGGGTGCACATCTGCAAACAACACAAAGAGAGCGGGCAGGCCGGGGAATAGTAAAGTTCGAGGACAAATTTGCACTGCTTGACGTAATAAAAGAAAAACCCTGCGGATCGGTTTACCTGTACGAGGAAAAAACCAACCAGAAACTCCTGGTAATCAAGAAAAAGCCGAGCACGAACGCAGGTTTCATGGAAGCCAAACTTCTTACATCACTCAAGCACAGAAATATTGTCAACATATTAGGGGCATCACGAAACGAACAGTTGTTTATCATCGTAATGGAATACCTGAGCGGAGGCAGTTTGAACGACCGTTTGATAAAGCCTTACCCATTGGAAGAGTTCCTGAGAACTGCCAGGGAAATTTGCGAGGGACTTTCGTTTGCTCATAAAAACAGAATTGTACATGGAAATCTCCGGCCAAGCAATATCCTGTTTTCAGATATTGGCCAGGTTAAAATTGCAGATTTCGGTCTCAATGAACATTACGCCGAAAGTAAAGATATTTCCAACTGGTACAGCATAAAAAGAGAGCCCAGGTCCCCGCACACCGATATCTTTGCAGCAGGTGTAATCTTTTACCAGATGCTTACCGGAACCATGCCACCCGTGACAGACGTCCGGTCAGATCAGAACAGGCACTTCAAGTATTTACCATTTGATCTGCGGGAGATGGTATTGCAGATGCTTTCACGCAAGCGGGAAAGCCGGCAGAACAACTTTGATGAGATAATCACTCAAATTGATGCTTTTCTGGAAGCCAATATGGGAAAAACAGCGTCAGGGGCTGATGCTGACATTGATAAAACCGAATTAATTGACAGGAGTGAAAAGCTTGACAGGTCTGCAGCTGAAACCATATGGACCCGGCCCTGGCATTTTATCTGGATTTTTCTATTCATGACTGCCTTGTCTGCCATGGCTGTAGGTTACCTTGCCTACACCGGCAAACTTGAAAAATGCATTAATGTCCTGGTGGAAGCATGGAAAGTATTGCTTGAACAGTTTGATCCTCTATACAGGGAAAAATTATTGCCGGCATGGGAAAAATTGCAGCAAAACCTCATAATTTTTTTGAAAAATTAACTTCTTAAATGGGCATCAATCTGTAATATAAACACGGTTCTTGCCTTCCTTTTTCGCCTTATAAAGCATATAATCAGCTGAATTGACAAGTTCTTCAAGTGTTAAGCCGTTTTCAGGAAACTGTGAAATACCGATTGAAACAGTGATTTTCACCTCTGTGTTATTGTAAATAAAGTCATGCCCGGCAATATTTTTACGAAGCCTTTCAGCTGAGTGAAATGCTTCATGTTTGCTGGTATCAGGCAGGCAGGTGATAAATTCTTCCCCGCCATATCTTGCAGGAACATCGAACTGCCTTATATTATTTTTTATTATACTGCCCATCTTTTCTAATATATAAGAGCCTGTCAGATGCCCGTAGGTGTCGTTAACCTTTTTAAAATCATCAATATCCATCATAAGCAGGGAATTTCTACTGTTTTTATCTCGCGAGGTTTCAAGCTCCCTGCATACAGCAGTTTTGAAAGATTCATAGGTCAGCAGGGATGTCAAGTCGTCATATTCTATTTTGCGTTGTATATCAAGATGAAATTTAGCTTCGATCTTATCCTGGATCACAAACTTCAGTATTGTATCACCTACCTGTATTTTGTCTCCGTCATGAAGCAGATGATCACGTGTCTGCTTTCCGTTCACATATACATGGTTTGTACTGTCAAGATCTAACAGTTCATATAAGCTTTGCTTCCTGTCATGGTCATAGATAACCTTGATTTTTGCGTGAAATCTGGAAATCCTTTTGTCACTAACCATAACATCAGCATCTGAACTTAGACCGATATTAAGATCATTACGACGAATATCAAATTGCGTTCCAATCCCGTCACCATGCAATATGATAAGACTTGCATAAATTTTTTCTAAATTCTCAATGTCAGCTTTTGTTCCTATTACAGTTGGGTCATTATCCATTGGTTTTGAAGTATCTGTTTTTTTTATGGTTTTATACTTAATCAATAGCGCATAAATGCGCTTCTAAATTAAAACAGGAAAAGCACTAAAGGTAAGAATCTAACATCCGATATACAGACACCTGAACAACATAACAACGAACTTATATAGGGAGATTGTACAATGTTTAACAAAAAAATCATCAGTTTTTTTACAATGGCAATTTTTTTAACAATTGCTTTTATTTCTCAGGCAAATGCTTCAATAAAGGTTGAGGTCAGATCCAGTGAGAACGGGTTTTTCCTGAAATACAGTGTGCCCGCCATGGGTAAAGGCAGGGTTAATCTTCAGAATCCAGGAGATACGGAGACGGTTAAAATACGTGTGATGATGGTAAAGCTTGCGGATGTGGAGCTGACACTTAATGAAATTACTTCAGACCCTGATTTAGTCAGCCTTCATTATGTTGTAACCAGCAAGAACATGCCTGAAACAGAAGCAATGGAAGGTGATTTCTCTGTTCCCTTCGGGGATTTTGGCGCAGAAATAAATTTTAATGGAAAAAAATTTGTTTCAACGGGTGACAGCGCTGTTGATATATCATTGCTTCTCACAAAGGATAAGACCGAATATGCAGCAAACATTAATTTTGCAATTGCTCTTTTCGGGCTCGAATTAAATTTTGATCAGGATCTGGCAGGCACTGCCACCCCTGCTGACAATATAATTCAGGAGCAAATTCTAAACCCGATTGATGACAGCGTGCTGCTTGACATTAACATTGAGGTGGATTATTCATCAAACTTATATACTGTTTTAAACTACGAGATCGTTCCTAACATGCCGTCTGTAGGGCCGCAGGAAGATAACACAGGGGACGAGCCCGGCATTCCTTTTCAGGGAAAAATTACGTTGCCCAATGGAAGCTACCATGTATGGGCTGATATGGACTTTGAAAGTTTTGTACCTGAAATTGAAATGCCCTGAGCAGACATACATTTACCCAGGGAATGCGGCCTTAATTTGTCTCTGAAAGGGGTTTTGTTTAACTTGCCTGTGCCTGGCTATTTTGTTGTCAAGACTTTTTTTGTTTAGTAGTAGGGGCATATTGCTATACCCCCAGAATATTGAATGTCGGACAAGGAATTATGAACGCCGGAAGGAAATAAAACATTATTGTTATTCGATATTTCCTGTTCAATATTCGATATTGATTTATGAAAACCGTAAACTCTCTATGCCTGCCCTTTATTCCTGATTCAATCACATATCGCATATCCTTTGCAACTTTGTGCATCTACAGCTAACCCGAATTAAATCACTTCCAAATTCAATTTTGATGAAGCAATCAACTTTCCACCAATTATCCGCTGACAAATAATTAACAGGAGTTTCCCCAAAAAAGAGGGAAAAACTCAAAACAGGTAATAATAGCGGTAACAAAGCCAAAAGGACAAGTGGCAAAGTGTTTTTTTTAACCCATTGCACCGTAGCCTTGCATGAGTGTCTTTCTGCAGATGAAGGGT
>JAJRXD010000140.1 GCA_024276465.1 Deltaproteobacteria bacterium | reverse complement strand
AGGGGACATGGATGGCAAGACCGTTACGAATACAATATCCTGGTGCATATTATCATGTAACATCCAGGGGTAATGAGCGAAAAGCGATATTCAAGAATAAAAGAGATCGGGGAAAATTTATTTCATACTTAAAATCGGCTCACCTGAGATATGGGGCAATAATTCATGTTTTCTGTTTGATGGAAAATCATTATCATCTTTTAATAGAGACATCCAAAGGAAACCTTTCTGAAATCGTGCGTCATATAAATGGTGCATATACAATCTACTTTAACATCAAGCATAAGAGAGCGGGACATCTGTTTCAGGGAAGGTATAAAGCAATATTGGTAGACGCTGATGCTTATGCAGGGGAACTATCACGTTATATTCATTTAAATCCTGTCAGAGGCGGCATTGTTAATATGCCTGAAAAATATATGTGGTCAAGTTATCAGTATTATACTGGTAAGAAGAAGAAACCTGATTGGTTGAGAGTTGATTTTATACTAGGCTACTTTGGGAACGAATTGTCGTCTTCACAGAATAAATACATTGACTTCGTATTAGCCCGGATGAATGGGAACTACGATAGCCCTCTGGATGAGACATTTGCATCGACGATACTGGGAGATGAAAATTTCATTGAAAAAATTACAAGAAAATATTTGGCCGATAAAAATAAAGATAGAAATCTTCCTGCCTTGAGAGAGATAAAGAAAAGCGTTAGCATTGATTCAATATATAAAAAGGTGAAGTTTCTTCTGGGGGATAATGATTCAATTGCAAAGAAGGTTTCGATATTTTATTGTCACCGGTTTAATAGCATTCCCTTGAAAGAAATCGGGGCTCATTTTGGTATTAGTGAATCGGGTGTATCATTAGCAAGCTCTCGCTTCAGCCAGGTTTTACTGAGAAATAAAAAGCTCAGGAAAAAAATTGAACAAGTTCAAAATCACCTTAACTTGTAAAATCTGTAGACCTGACACCAAAGATGAAATGTCTGGTTTGCTTGCAAAAGCCGGAGACTAAACAAAAATAAACAGCATTAGGTTTACAGGCTTTCTGATTATCGTACAGAATAATGATCTATGAGTTATAATTGAACAAAGGAGGGAAAAATGGAAATTATTTTGCCTTTAGAAAAAATGACGACTGAAGATAAAATTCAAGCTATGGAAACTATTTGGGATGATTTATGTAAAAAAGCAGATAGCATATCATCTCCACCGTGGCATGAGAAAGTATTAGAAGCAAGAGAAGACGGAATAAAAAATGGAGACGATGAATTTATTGATTGGAGTACTGCGAAGAAAAATATACAAGACTCCATATCATGAAATTAAAAATACTTGCTTCTGCAAGCCAAGATTTGCTTGATGGTTACAGGTTCTACGAAAAACAAACTGAAGGGCTCGGTACATATTTCTTAGACACACTTTTTATCAGATATTGATTCATTGGCAATTTATGCCGGAATTCATCCTGTATTTTTTGGAAAATATAATAGGCTGCTTTCGAGGAGATTTCCCTTTGCCATTTACTATCGCGTTGAAAACGATACTGCCTTTGTATCCGCTGTTCTTGATTGTCGTCGAAGTCCAGCATGGACAAGAAAAAAACTAAAATGAGAAGATAACAGGGAGTACAACTGCTTGAGTGGGGTCGTATCTTTATCTGTGATAGGGCCTGCGTCATGAAAGAGGGGGGAATTCATGCAACACGATCTTCCCAGTAGTCCTCAAAGCGACCCCCTGTTTTCGTCAATGCAGCACCCAAGCTTAAGACCTCACGTATTTTTCAATAATATTCCTCAATAATTCCTGATCGTTATCCATTTTCAAAATAATCTTTTCTTTTTTATGAGATTTCGGCAGGATAAATTCGATCTCATACATATTGTGCGTCAATTCAGCAGCCCGTTTTGGACTCATCTCAATATTCTCTTTTTTCAATAATCGTTCCAACTCTTTGTAAATTGTGTATGCAACAAAAGCAATACAGATGTGCGCCTCAATACGGCTTTGTCGTCGATGAAAAATCGGTCTTACCCTGAGGTCAGTCTTTGATATCCGAAAAGCTCTCTCAATCTGCCATAATTGTCCATAGTTCTTGACAATATTCTTGGCCCGTAGATTTGTATTTGTAAGGTAGCCTTTGAGGCCGTCCCATTGTTTATCTTCGGCAATTTTCTTTTCATCTATCTCCACAGTAACTTCTCCTTTAAGAGTCAGAAACTTGTTGTAGCCTCGATTGCTGATGTGTTCCTTGCTGAGCTTGCCAGTCCTTACTTTTTGCCGGAGTTTTCTCAATCCTCGTTCCCGATTACGCTGATCCTTCTTGGCACGATTCTCAGAATACATCACCACCAGTCTGGTCTTGTCTTTTTTTCTGATCACCAAACTGTCACCGTCTTTCATTATCCGAGCTTTCATTAAAATCTGCTTTTTAATCCGAGCGCCTATAATAAACTGGTATTGTGCTTCAGAGAGATTTTTCAGGTTATCCTTCGAAAGCAGGGCTGCATCTGCTACTACGATTGGCGGCGCAAAGCCGTATTCCCCCCCTATTTTCTTTAAGATCGGCAGTAATGTGTGTCCCTCAAACGTGTTGCCTCGAAAAATATCATAGCCAATAGGTAACCCTTCTTCGCCAACCAACAGCCCTAACATGATCTTTGGATATTATTTGTACGCTTACTGACCCGCTGCGGTTTTTGTTTTTTCTGATAAACATGCTGCTATTTTAGCATTGCAGCACCCATATCAGATTTTTTCTGCTTGGAACCCCCTTTAACTTATGAATATTTCTGTTTGCTTAATAGGCTGTGTCGAAAACAGGAAAAAGAGTTGCAGATATCGAAACGGGAAAAGTAAAAACAAGTCCAGGCGAAGAGGTGTTTAAAAAGATTCGTGAAAAAACCAATCCATGATATATGCCCCCTGATATGTATTACATCCTCGGATTATCGGGCTATCAGCTATTTGGGTCCGAAGAGGTTGGGGATATAAAAGGTATCGTACTTTGTAACAAGCCCCTTGATGTTCAGAAACTGCAGGTCCTGGGCCTTTTTCTTACTGAAGCCGAGCTTCCTGAAGTCAAGGATGCCATGATCAGAGTGGCATTCATCGCAGGCCACGCTGATCTCTTTTTTTGCAACATCCCTGTGAAAGAATGCCAGCCTTTTTTCCCTTTCGTCAGGGGTTAATTTATTCTCTACGCTCAGAAATTCACGGGCCTTCTCATTGTCCTGTGTATTGATAAACAATGTTTTTTTGCCGTCCTCCATGTGATAGACCGCGATTCTGGATATGAAGTGCTTGACGATAACAGTTTCCTCCTCTTTATTCTCCAGGTCGAATATTTTCAGCATTTTTGGTATTACAGAGTGAGAACCTTGCGGTTCAACGATTTCTTCTCTCCTGTGCGTGCCGTATGGCTCGCCGGTAAATTCAAACTCTTCAGGCTCTTTCCAGTCATAAACTTCATTTTTACGATGGCCTTTCTTGAAGTGGCACACCTCGCAGAGCATGAATCCTGTGTGCATGTTTACAAAGGCCCTTACTTTGTTATTCTCACTGTGCGGATATAACGGATGGCATACCCTGCAGGAAGTTTCATCGTCCAGACGTGTTATGGCAAACTTCTCATTCTTATGGAAGTCTTTCAGGTATGACTCATCAATATGGTCTATTTTTTCTTTATCTTCCAGGTGACACTTTTTCGTACACTCAACCTCAATAACATTTGTATGAGGGATTTGGACAGTCTTAGGATGGCACTCCCTGCACTCTGTTGTGGCGTGCGGAGAGAGCAGGTGCTTATCTTCATCAATGTGCAGCACCTTGAATGTATCCGGTTTTTCATACTTTACAAAACCGGGGTATTGGTGGCAGGTAAGGCATCCTCCTCTGTCCATTGCATGAGAGGGAGCTTGGCCAATGAACATGAGAGACAAGCCTGTCAAGAGGATTACGCTAATCGAGAACTGTTTCAATTTATTAATTGCATATCGGTGTAATATGACGGCTAAACAGCTGCCCTTTAATATTTTTATTTTATTACAACGCCTTTGCAATATCAAGATTAAAAAAATTATTGCCCTATAACACTTTCTTATTTATTCATGGTAGTTCTCCGAAGCGGTATTGGGGTGCAGATTTTAAGTGATTGAGCCGATAAGATTGTATAACAAAAAATATACATTATGATTATGAGGAGGAAGATGTCCTTTGCTTAGTATATTAATGAAAGATATTGCCCGGAAAGAGAATCTTTCGGTTCAGAAAAACGCCTCGTTGAAAACCCTTGTCGAGTTAATGAATGTAAACGGCAAGGGCGTTGTCGTTATCCTGGATGGAGACAAACCGCTCGGCATCCTTACTGAACGGGACATAGTTGAAATTTTGTACAGGGGCGGCAGTCTGGACGAAAAAGTCCATACATATACAAACAAATCACTGGTGCTGACCTCAGGGGAGCGCACAGTTCTGTATGCCCTGAATCTGACTCTCGAAAATAACATCAGAAGGGTCATTGTCACAGATGAGACCGGCGCTTTTCTCGGGGTCGTTACGCAGCAGGATGT
>JAJRXD010000139.1 GCA_024276465.1 Deltaproteobacteria bacterium | reverse complement strand
GAATCGGCAAGTTCTCTGTTGTGAAGATTTTTTAACCAGTCCTGGTCAATTATCTGCCAGAGAGTTTCAGCCCACCTGTCAAAAGTATTATTTGTTTTTTTCTCTCTGGATAAACCGCTCCTGAGTGCGGGAAGATCGTCCAGAACATCTTGAACTGTTACTTGGTCTTTTGGTGTCAAACGAGCAGGTTTTTTTTCTGAAAATGATTTTTTGATGCCTAAAAGAACAACTCTATGCCGAGCCTGAGGGATACCATATTGTTCTGCGGGAATTATAAAATCTGTTGGTTTTTCCGGTTTCGAGGCGTCAGCAGTCAGCGGATAGATCTGATATTCCAGGTCATCATGACCCTGCCCTGAAATAGCATCTTTCCTGGGCCGTCTCAAGTCATCAAGAATCTGGTTAAAAACAGAGTGGCCGTTTAACCTGGCGGAGAGCATTCCCTTGACGTTTTCCATGATGAAAAAATCTGGTTCATGACGGGCGATAATGCGTAAATATTGCTGATAGAGGTAACTGCGCTTATCACTTTCCGCTGAATATCCACATTTCCCTTTGTTTCTGGATCTCCCTATCACCGAAAATGCCTGACATGGTGGCCCGCCTATCACCCCCCAGCATTTTGTCGCAGGATCTCGAGTAATTGTTTCAATTCTGGAGTCAATCCTCTCATGCAGATCATCATCCCGTCCCAGTTCAGCATACCAGGCTTCCTGGCGTGCCAGGCGAGCCTCCTTCGGGTACTTTTCAAACAGTTCAGCACGTAACTTCTGATGTTCTTTGAGGCTGCGGGTTAATGATTTTTTTCGGACATATTCATAATATTCTTCAGGAACATGCCCTTCAGAAAATTTCCTGAAAAAACTACGAAGTTCAAGGGTGCTGTGCGCATATGGGTCTTTTTCTATCGACAGGGCAATATCAAACACCTGCTGCCCGTTTTGAGCAGTATAAGCAGAAAATCCTTCTCCCAATCCTCCAGGACCGGCAAAAAGATCTACAACTGGTATTTGTGCCATAATAATTATACCGGAAACCCAAATTGTCGTGCTTCTTTAAGTAGTTTTATAGCTTGGATTGCCTGCTTCCGCGAAGGTGTGTTGCCACGGGCAAGCAATTTACCGATGCTGAAAGAAATGCTGCGCTGCCATGCCTGTAAATTATCAGTTTCCTTGGCCCAGCGAGCTATTTCAAACCATTTCTCAGAAGGGATATTCATAACTTCGGAGATGATTTTTTGATCTTTTTTATCAGGTCCTTCAATTCCTTTGTCCGGATTTTTTATTACCCTGCCTGAAGATGATATCTGATCAGTTTTTATATCTGACAAATTTAAAGGAACTTCTATTTCTTTCAACGTATTCCAGCATTCTTCTTTTTTACACCACTCCGTAATATTCCTGCCATCTGGCGGATTGACAATATGACTGTGAACGGTTTCTGAAATTTTCCGAATTGCCTCTGATAAAGTTTCTGATAAGGATTGCAGCTTCCAGATTTTATTCAGGTCAATTCGCTGATAGGACAAAAAGGAAATCCAGGCCAGTGAATAGGTGACAATATTGGCACGGTAACCACCGTAGTTTTGACTGGAAATGATTTTTTCCGCACTTCTGAACAGAATCGCTTTGGCTACCAGTTTTTGAAAATACTCCTGATCGGCCTTGAATCCTTTACGTTCACTGATTCGCGCCGTAAAATCACGAAAGTTTTTCTGAGCACCCAGACTCACTATCCACGGCAGCTGATTCCAGGTATTTTCAAACTTAGCAAGATCTGTTTTAGTGAATTTCTGTCGTGTTGGATTTTCAAGGTTGAATTTTTTTCGCTGCGCTGGAGTTAATTTTGATTTTTCATCATTGTACTGCCCCCTTGCTCGCTCATAAAACCAGCGGGTCTGCTGATTTAATCCTGGAGGGGCCGGAGCCCAGACAGTACGGGATAACTCTTCAATTTCCATGTGAAATGGATCATTTGCATAAAAATCAGCATCACTTACCTTATTCTGGCTGTTTGAATACCTTGAAATAAGTGGAACGACCTTGTCAACTTTTCTTCTGTCGCTGATAATGCAGATTTTTGCCTGTACAAAGGCTCCCGCAAGATCAGCCTTATCTCTTTTTCGTGTATGATAAAGAGATGCTGTTGTCTGGCCACCGTTAACTAGTTGAAAGTCTTTTAAATATTTAATACCCCTCCCGTGCCCGGATTTCTCAAATTCAATATTTTCAGCGGTTCCCGTTATTCCATTATTATAGGCGAGAAACATATCTGGTTCCGCATTCAAGGTTGCCCTGATTCCTTTATTCACTTTTCCTCTTGCTTGTAAAAAAGTCCGGACATTTCTTTCAAGCAGCCTCGCACCATATCTGCCATAGAGGTCCGCTAGGATGGTACCAGGGAAAACAGCAAGAACTGTTTTATAGTCGGGGTTCCCGTCACTTATTTCAAGACATGGAATCAGCTCTTTAAACTCATTTTGGAAATCTATCTCTATCGTCTCTCTTTTGCTTCCAGAGTTGAGCACCTGATTTAGTCGTTGAATATCCCAAATGTGGTAAGTGATTTTCAACTTGCCAATCTTTTTTTCCTGCAGGGTAAGTGGCTTACTCCTGCAATCCGTAAACAGAATGATGCGGGCCTGCTGCATTGATTCTCGACGTTCATGCAGCAAAAGAGCCAGATCCAGCACAGGTGATGCTTCCGGGATCAGATTGAAATAGCCTTCTGACAGGCATTTCTGTAGAAAATTCTCTGCCTTATCCAGTTCACCTTGAATCTGTGTTTTGCTTATAGGGGCAGAGGGCACCTTTCTGCTGCAGAAGACAGTAAAGATATCTATAGAATCAACATCACTCCCATAGCTGTACCCATTAATTTTTATCCCCTTTCTCTTATGTTCACAGAGTTCACCATCATCTATTTCACCCGCTTCAGTAAGGTGTTCGATCATTATTTCAGCAAATTGATCTTCCCAGGAAGTCTCATCACTGTGTTCAAGAACATCTTTTATATCGCGGTTGATACTGGTAAGCAGAGCATCAATTTGATTCGGCTGATCCATGCTGTCCCTGATATTAATTAGTGCTTGGCCGAAAAGTGAATAGTAACGGTTTTACGGCATGTTAAATCGTTGACAGGCCGTGAAGATATTAATTTTTTCCATTCCCGCCCGATTTTCGATGGTGTTCAAAGTTGCAACATCATGCTGAATATAT
>JAJRXD010000138.1 GCA_024276465.1 Deltaproteobacteria bacterium | reverse complement strand
TTTTCTTTGGCCGTCAAAGAAAATGAAGGTTAGCTTTTGGCCATTCATTTCTTCTTATGGCTTAGCCTATGATCTGTGACCTTGCCCTCAGGGCAAGGTTTTTACTGAATGAATAAACTTCTCCAAAACAAAAAACCGCCTTTATCCGCAGGCGGTTTTTACAGTGTTCTTTTAAAATTCAACTGTTTCCGGTTATCAGTCCATAACTTCCATGAGTTTTCCGCAGCAGGGGGGAATTCTGTCTCCCTTTTTTAATTCAACATATTTATTGCAGGTCTGGCAGTAACAGCGGCAGTCTTTGTCAACAAAAACAGCCGGGAAATCTTCTGCTGCCTGTCCTTTTTCTCCCTCAATGGCAAACCTTGCCAGATTTTTTTTAGAGGGGATATATTCGCCTATGGGAACTAACTTTTTATTAAACCTTGCACAGTCTACTATCAGCTTCCAGAGAGCTTCCAGCTTTGCGGTTTCTTCTGAATTTTCAGGAGTAAATTCTACATATTCCTTCTCAATGTTGATCTGCATGGTAACCTCCATCTAAAACATTAATTTTCTATAATAATAGTAACGCCATATAAAATCTCTGTCAACCCAAAACCCCCCATGATTTTTATTTACAAAAATTGTTTGAAGTTTAGAGCTCAATTTTAGAATTGACATAACTGGTTATTTTTTTTATATTTTTACTCTGGTGGTTAAAATAAGATTTAAAAAAAATTAATAATTTTTATAGAAAAATGGAACTGAAACTAATAACAGATTACCTGGCCAATTACCTTGACATAAATACATTTAAGGATGATTCTGCAAACGGGCTCCAGGTGGAAAACAGTGAAAATGTGGAGAAGGTTGGCCTGGCAGTGGATGCATGTCAGGAAGCAATCCTCAAGGCTGTTGAGGAAAAATGCAATCTTCTTATCGTGCATCACGGTCTTTTCTGGGGAAAGCAGAGCATGATTGTTGACAGCCACTTTCAGCGTGTCCGTGCCCTTATAATGGCTGATATTGCTCTCTATGCCGTGCATCTGCCTCTTGATGCGCACCATGAGGTCGGGCACAATATTCAGATTGCCAGAAAGATGGGCCTGGAAGATATAGAGCCCTTTGCCATCTATTATGGCCGGCCAATTGGCATGAAAGGCCGGGTGTCTTCGCCAAAAACATGCACAGAGACTGCTCAGGATTTGGAAAAAATCACAGGCCATTGCAGTGGCCTTTTAGAGTTTGGGCCCAAGATAGTACGTTCTGTTGGAATTGTGGCCGGGTCTGCTTCAGATCCTGAGCTGCTAAGGGAGCTCAAAATTCATGGAATTGACCTGTTTGTTTCAGGTGAACCCAAACATGGTGTCTACCACCTTGCCCAGGAGCTTGGCCTGAATATTTTTTACGGGGGCCATTATCTGACTGAAACTTTCGGAATGAAAGCCCTTGGACAGCACCTGGAAAAACAGATGAATATTCCTACTGTTTTTATTGATACCCCCTGTCTTTTTTAGATCAGCATTTTTGTGGGGTACTGTCAAAAGTTCTACGAAAAAAGGAGATAAACATGAAACCACAGAGAAACACTCTGCTAAGCTCTGTGGTTTGTTTTTGGTAATATGGTCAAAGTTGGAAGGAGGCAGTTATGATACAGTTTGAACAAACTTTCAGAAATTTTTTGCTTAGACACCAGGAAAAATACAATCGAAGCTATCATTTTTTGATACTCATGTATGCCATTATTGCTGCTGCACAGAGAATTGAACTCTATTACAGAACAGGGGCTCTCAAGGATAACCTCGGGGTTGCAGGCAGCATTAATATTCATGGTGAAAATGTCTTGCGCATGGACCAGATAGCACATGAAATTGTTATTCACTATCTGAATTCAACGGAACGTGTTATTCAGGCAGTAAGTGAGGAAACTGACGATATCATTGACATGAACAGGGACGGCGGCCGGTATTTCCTTTACTTTGATCCCCTTGACGGATCATCCAATGTTGCCCACGGATTGCCTGTGGGGTTTATGTTCGGTATTGCCAAAAGAAACCTTGACGGCAACATTCAGGGTCCTGAAGATTTTCATCTGCGCTCAGGCAGGGAATATATTGCAACCGGGATGTTTGTTATTCCAACAGGCATGTTTACACTTGCTCTTCGTGAAGCAGGGTGCTGGAGGTTTCATGCCGATGAAACCAATACATACGTTAAACCATCCCGCATGATGCTTCCGGAGGACAGCAGGAAATGGGAGTTGTCCTATAACGCAGGTAACATCTATACCTTTGGCGAAAAAATACAGAAATGGATTAATATAAATGAAAAAAAATATACTTTCAGGTATCTGGGGGCTCTGGCTGGAGATTTCCACCGTCTTCTTTTAAATGGCGGCATGTTTATGTACCCTGCCATTGTCAATCACCCGGATCCTGAAAAGAACAGGCCACAGGGCAAACTGCGCTTAATGTATGAGGCAAATGTTGTGGCCTTTATGTGCACAGAGGCTGGCGGTGATGCAGTTGATGAAACAGGCACCCCTATTCTTGACCTCCCGCCGGAAAAGCACCATCAGCGAACAGCCCTGTATGTGGGGTCCAAACCTCTTATTGATGACATTGCAAAAGTACTGCGCAAATAGCGGCTGGGGGGGGGGGGCTAATGAACTGCCCATTGGCAGGCAGCACACAGAGCAGAGGGGGTTAAACCCGCAAAAAGCTTTTAAAACCCCCACAGAACTGGCCTCAATCCTGTTTAAATCTGTCCGGCTTCTAAGGCATCTGTTTGTTGGTTTCCATTGTTCCAGCCCGGTTAGTTTCGTGAACAGGGCGAAAGCGTTTCCACCCGGTCAGGGGAGGAAAACACCTTAATAATCCGCTTACCCCTGAATCCATAATATTCAGGAAACAGTCCTCCTGCTAATATTTTCTAACCCGGATATTACAAGGGGGCATCTGCTGCAATCTCCGGGTTAATGGTCAGTTAATTCTATGAAAGTTGGTATAATCGGTCTGCCGCAAACAGGAAAAAAAACACTGTTTCAGATCTTAACAGGTTCTGAGCGGCCAGAACTTACGGATCTTCAAAAACCCCTCATGGGTATTGCAAACATACAGGATTCCCGTTTTGATACTCTTGTTAAAATGTATGACCCCAAAAAAGAGGCCCGGGCAAAGATTGACATTGCGCTGCTTCCAAAAATTGAAAAAGAGACTGTTGCAAAAGGCGATATTTTTAAGGATATTGTTGATATGGATGCCATCTGCCATGTTGTGAGGGCATTTGAGGATGAGGCAGTTTATCATGTGGACGGGTCGGTTGATGCTGTACGTGACATTGATATGGTCAATTCCGAACTTCTGCTCCATGACCTGCTTTTTATTGAAACAAGACTTGAAAGAATTGACATTAATCTGAAAAAAATCAAAGACGAAAAACAGCAGAGGGAAAAAACCCTTCTTTTAAAAATGAAGGATCATCTTGAAGAAGAAAAGCCTTTGCGGCTTATGAAGATATCTGCGGAAGAGGAAATGCTCATACGCAGCTATCCCTTTATTACTCTGAAACAGATGATCCTTGTGCTGAATGCTGCTGATAATGATCTTGGCAACCACAGCATTCTGACGCAGCTGAATAAAACCTGCGGGCTAAACAGGATCGAAGCCATGCAGGTATCCGCAAAAGTTGAATCTGAAATAGCACTTCTGGAATCTGAACAGGAGCGCAGGGAGTTTCTCGAAGACCTGGGCATAAAGGAACCGGCCCTTGAAACTCTAACCCGTCTTTGCATAAAAGCACTGGGACTGATCTCTTTTTTCACAGTGGGAAAAGATGAAGTGCGCCAGTGGCTTGTACGCAATGGTTCTTCTGCTCCAGAGGCAGCAGGGGCAATTCATTCTGATCTGCAGAGGGGTTTTATAAGAGCAGAAGTGATGAAATATGATGAGCTGATGGAATTTAAAAATGAGGCAGGTCTTAAAAATGCCGGAAAGCTGTACGTAAAGGGGAAAGATTATATTGTGAGTGATGGTGATATTTTAAACATCCGGTTCAAGGTTTAATCCGGTCAATAGCCACAGGCAGGATGGGAGCAAAAACACAAGTCAAAAAATGCACACCACAAGAACACCTGTTTCCTGTCTTCCTTAATTTAAGGGACAGGTTATGCGTCATTGCTGGTGGAGGAAAAGTTGCACAGCGAAAGGCAGAAACTCTGATAAGGTGTGGTGCAAAAGTAAAGGTTGTAAGCCCACGGGCAGAGCAGCAGGTTATGCAGTGGGCATCAGACGGGCTGCTGACATACTGTAAAAAGAAATTTGCAGAAAATGATCTGGTCAGTGCATTTATGGTTTTTGCTGCAACAGACAGTGGCAAAGAAAACAAAAGGGTGTTTGATATCTGCAGACAAAAAGGCATCCTGGTAAATGCTGTTGATGAGCCGGATTTCTGTGATTTCCTGGTTCCCTCTGTTGTCCGGCGAAAATCCCTTGCCATTGCAATATCCACTGAAGGAAAGAGCCCTCTGTTTGCAAAAAAAATCAGGCAGGAGCTGGAAGCGGTTATTACAGAGGAATATGGAGAGTTCCTTGATATTCTTGGAGAAAAGCGCAGGCAGATAAAAGAGAGTGTTCCGGACAGAACGCAAAGAAGCAGAATTTTTGAAGCCCTTGTTTATTCTGATCTCCTTGAACTTCTTAAGGAGGGAAAACAGGAAAAAGTTAAGAAACGGATAGAACAGTGTATATCATCCTTGCAGGACTGAACCATAAAACAGCTCCTCTTGAGGTCAGGGAAAAATGTGCTTTCAGCAGGGTAAAGATGAGGGAAATCTACCATGAACTGAAGTCCAGCGATCTCATTGACGGTGCTGTTCTTCTTGTAACCTGCAACAGAACCGAAGCTTATGCAACCACACAGGATATACACTGCGGGTTGGCTTTTTTAGAAAAAATTCTGCTCTCTTACTCGGGCATGGAAAATTTCGGGTTTGCCCGGTATACCTATCAGTATTTTTCTCATCATGCCATAGCACATCTGTTTACCGTAACCTCAGGCCTGGATTCCATGATACTGGGGGAGCATCAGATACTTGGGCAGGTTAAGGAGGCATATCAGATGGCTCTTGACCTGAATGCCCCGGACAGTATTCTTAACATCCTGTTTCAGACATCCCTGCATGCGGGAAAAAAGGCAAGAACCGATACAGGAATAAACAGGTGTCTGGTTTCAGTAAGTTCAGCAGCAGTTTCGCTGTGCCGGAAATTTTTCAAGACACTTGCCGGCAAGAGGGTGCTGGTTCTGGGTACGGGTAACACAGGCAGGCTTGTTGTAAGGCTTTTGATGTCCCAGGGCGTAAACTCTGTTATTGTTTCCAACCGGTCATATGACCGTGCTGTAAAAATGGCATCATCTGTTAATGGCAGAGCAGTTCGTTTTGACCGGATAGCTCATGAGCTGTCTAATGCTGACATTGTGATAAGCTGCTCTTCAGCACCGCACCATATTATCCGGAAAGACAACTGCGGGGAAGCGCTCTGGTCGCGAAGCGGCAGACGGATTGTCATGATTGATATTGCGGTCCCAAGGGACATAGAGCCCGGGCTGACTGAAATTACCGGCGTATCCCTGTATGATGTAGATGATTTGCAGAATGTAGTGGAAACAAACTGTAAAGAAAGATTAAAAGCCGCGTACAGGGCTCAAGACATAATTGAGCAGCAGACATCCAGATTTACCGAAAGGCTTGCAATGATGCCTCTTGTCCCGGTGATAAAATCTTTAAAACAGTATGCTGAAAATCTGAAGCAGAGTGAGCTCAGGAAGGCATTGAATAAATTCGGTGATATTTCAGAGCGCGAAGAGAAAATCATCAGCTCATTAGCGCATACAATAGTTAACAGGCTCCTTCACTCACCCTTTGCAAAATTGAAGGAAAAAGCATCAGACGGTCAGAAGCATCTGTACGCAGATGTTGTGAAAGACCTGTTTGATCTGGATATAAGAGAGAATCAAAAGCATGCACAAACTAAGGCTGGGGACAAGGGGCAGCAGGCTGGCGCTGTGGCAGGCTGATTTTGCTGCTGCAGAGCTTCAAAGAGCAGTGCCTGAACTGGAAGTCCAGTGCAGGACAATTAAAACCAGTGGTGATAAAAACCTCAGCGAAGACATCTTTAGAACAGAAGAGAAAGGGGGTTTTTCTGCTGAAATAGAAAAGTCTCTTTTAGATGGAAAAATTGATGCTGCTGTTCACAGCTTAAAGGATCTGCCCTCCCGGCTTGACGATGACCTGTGCATTGGAGCAGTACTTGAAAGAGAAAGCCCTTATGATGCTTTGCTGTCAGCAAAAGGGTATACCTTTGCTTCCCTGCCTTATGGATCAACACTGGGAACCTCCAGCCCCAGAAGAACCGCGCAGGTCAAATCAAGACGTCCTGATATTAATATTGAGCCTGTTCGGGGCAATATTGAAACCAGAATAAAAAAGATGCAGGAGCAGGGGTTTGACGGGATTCTTCTTGCCTTTGCCGGAATCAAAAGGCTTGGCCTTGAGCATATGATATCTGAGATTATACCGCCTGATATTATTTTGCCGGCTGTGGGTCAGGGAGCAATTGCAGTTGAAGTTAGAAAGTCTGACACTGTCACCCGTGGTCTGCTTAAAAAAATCAGCAATGAAAAAGCGCGCCTTGAGACAGATGCTGAGCGGGGTTTTCTGCAGCATCTTCATGGGAGATGCAGGGTTCCTGTGGCCTGCATGGCAACACTACTTCAGGAAGGAGCCCTTGATGTTCAGGGTCTTGTGGCATCTGTTGACGGGTCCAGAGTAATTAAATCAGGCATCAGGGGAGATGCAGATGACGCTGTGGGCCTTGGGAAAAAACTTGCAGAAAAAATTTTAATTGACGGGGCAGGGAAGATACTGGAAGATATTTTAAAAAACTGCAGTTAGTTAATTACAGTCTTTTACCGACGCCATCAATTTTGATATAAAAAATGGAGAAACTTGATACAGTACCAAGGGATTTCTGGCATGATGTGGCTGCAAAGTGCCCGTGGGCAACCTATTTTCATACACCCGGCTGGGCGGAAATTATTGCAGGGACATTTCCGGAATTTACAGTTTCAAGCATTGGTTTAATCCTGGACAGTGGATCCCGCACGGTTATACCCTCTGTTTTGCGAAGAAAAAAGGGTTTATTAAGACACCGGGAATATAAATCCATGGAACCAGGGGTTTATGGAGGGATAATAGCTGACAGAGACCTGTCCCGTGATGAGGTCGCTCAGATTGACCGCTGCATTCTTAAGAAGAGAAATTCCTCGGGCCGTCTTGTGGAGAGCCCTTTTAAGCAGTTCAGTCTGTCTTCCCGTTACAAATCAAAGAAGATGACAACCCACATTCTCAGCCTTGAACCCGGGGTTGATTTAATCCGGAAAAAATTCAGCAGGGGACAGAAAAGCAATATTAACCAGGCAAAAAGAAAAAATGTTGCTGTCCGAAGGGCTGAAACAGAAGATGATGTTGAACAGTACTATTATATTTACCAGCAGACAGTTGAGCGGTGGGGTACGGGTGCAAAGGCTGCCTACCCCCAGCGGTTTTTTATGAATATATTTCTGCAGAAAGATCCTGATGCTTCATTCTGGCTTGCAGAAATTGAGGGCAGAACCGTAGCAGGTATTGTTGTGCTTTCCTGGAATACAAACATTATATACTGGCATGGGTGTGCTTTGAAGGAATATTTCAAGTTTTATCCTAATAACCTTTTACATTCAACAGTTATATAATGGGGCTGTGAGCAGGGTTTCAAGCACTATGACATGGGGGCGAGTATGGGGCTGGAAGGAGTTATAAGATTCAAGGAATCCTTTGGTGCAAAGCCCTGTGAATTTAAATCTTACCGCTGGTAAAAGGAAAAAAATGAAAAAAAATATCAGTTTTTTCAGCTGGCTTAGAAAAAGGTTCAGGAGGAAACACAAAGAGTTAAGAAATCTTTATAAAATACAGACCCAAAATCCAACCGTAGAGATCGAAGATGATGTAAAAATCATCAACCACAGCCACCTTCACCTTGGAAAACATATTTTTATCTCCAAAGGTACTGTTCTGGACTGCGGTATGGGAGAATGGTGCAATAATGGTGGCAATATAAGCATAGGTGATTATGTATATATTGCAGCTGGAGCAATTCTGCTTGGAGCCGGTGATATCGAAATACAGCCCAGGTGCAGGATCGGGACACATGTCTTAATGACAACATTTACCCCTGACCTGCAAAAAATCAATAAAGACAAAAAACTTTTGGACAATCCCATACTGCCCCATAAGCTGGGCAAGATAACTGTTGAAGACAGCGCCATGATCGGTCCAAACTGTATTATTCTAATGGGTGTAACAATCGGCAGGGGCGCTATTGTTGCACCAGGCTCTATAATCAGACATGATGTTGCACCAAACTCTTTTATCTTCCCGAACACCAGGATTAACAAAAAGCAGTACCCGAATATATAATTTAAGCAAGCAAAACATATGAAAAAAATCATTGCTCATTCTGTTCACTCCTACCTTTTCCGAACCGGCAGCTGGATTTACAGTCAGCTTAAAAATGTTAAAATTTTTCATTCCATAGTTATAGCCACAAAAAAGCAGAACCTTGATGTGTTTCCCTGGGATGATGCATGGTTCATGTCAGATCTTTCTGCCCTTAACAGGTTTTTCCAGAGGGAGTATGCCAGGAGAACAGGTTTTTATTACCCTTTCTCTTACAGGATTCTGAAAAAAAGAGGCGCTGCCCTCATACATTCACACTTTGGAAACAGGGGATATTTTGACCTTAAGCTCAAGGAAAAACTAAATTTGCCACAGGTTACCATGTTTTACGGGCATGATGCTTCCATGATGGCAATAGAAGAGAAATGGAAAAAGCGCTACAGGCAGCTGTTTGCCAGGTGCGACCTTTTCCTTGCAGAAGGCTGCTGCATGAAAAAGACCCTTGTAGAGCTTGGCTGCAATCCTGAAAAAATAACTGTACAGCGCCTCGGGGTTGACCTGGAGAAAATTGCCTTTATCCCCAGAAAATTCAGTGACACCGGAAAAATCAGGATACTTGTAGCAAACACTTTCAGGGACAAAAAGGGGATAACCTATTGCCTTGAAGCCTTTGCAAATCTTGCGTTAAAATATAAAAACATTGAACTGAGCATAATAGGTGATGCTGGAAAAAGCCAGCGTGAAGTTGAATATAAAAAAAAGGTGCTGAAACTCATCCAGGACAGAAACATCGGCAGCAGGGTAAATCTTTCAGGGTTCCTCGACTATCCGGCATTTATAGAAGAGGCTAAAAAGCACGACATTTTTCTTTCCCACAGCATACATGGTTCTGACGGTGAGACAGAAGGCGGCGCTCCTGTAACTCTTATAGAAATGTCTGCCTATGGCATGCCTGTACTGTCAACACTTCACTGTGATATTCCAGAGGTGATAATAGATAATAAAAGCGGATTTCTTGTCCCGGAAAAGGATGTTGATGCCTTAACAGACAGGCTTGAATTTATTATTACCCACCCTGAAAAATGGGAGGAAATGGGCAGAGCTGGCAGGCAGCATATTGAGAAGGAGTATGACGGGAAAAAACAGGCTCAAAAACTTGAAAAGATCTATGCAGATCTTATCTGAGAGAATACAAAACTGTTTAAGCTTTTCTTTCACCACAGACTGGGCAGACGTGGCTCTTTTCCGCTCTAACGATCAAATAGAGCGTGCAGTGACTATAAGTTTTTTTCAGTTTACAGGTAGACTATAATACGGTGGGGATGTAGCTCAGCTGGGAGAGCATTACCTTCGCAAGGTAGGGGTCGGGAGTTCGAATCTCCTCATCTCCACCAAAGTAAAAACAGGGGCTTAGTCCGCGATATTCATCGGGATTAGGTGCTTTTTTATTGCCTGAAAACGCCTTGTCTACCACGCAAGTTGGAAATAGCCTTATTTTGAGAAAATGTTCTGTTGCTAATGCTTGCCTTTCAGCCAATATTATTTCTCTGTTTTGAGTACAATTCCAATCCCTGCCAAGAAAAATGTGGTCTTTCACCTATTGTCGTGTCAACAATATAAAGTCGCATGTCATTGCGAGCTTAGCGAAGCAATCTTGTGCTTTTTGCCAAAAAGATTGCCGCGGCCTTCGGCCTCGCAATGACTATCTTTGTTGCGCCGTTACAGGTTTGACACAACACTATGGTCTTCTTCCTCAACATGTGCAATACTGGATTAGAAAGTAGAAACTTGCCCTGACGGAATCTATAAAAGACTGATAGCACCCACAGAATAAATGCTAAGTTAGCTCTAACTTGTTGATATTTCTTGTACTTAAACTCCTTTTAATATCTTTTACATCTGTTTATATTGTTAAAAAAGTCTGTGGGGGACAATTTCCCCATAGTTTGCATTGTCTTTTTGTCATCTGCAAACTGTATTCGGTTTGAGGGACAATCTCCCATAATTTTAAATGCCTCTAATTATTATAAAAATATTATAAATTTATTTATTTTTTGACATTTGTCATTTCATAGATTAAGATTATTATATCTCCTGCCAAATGGCCAACCAACAAAAGAGGGTGCGCGTTATGAAGAAGCTGTTTTTCCTGCCAATCTTATATTTTTCTTTTATCTTTTTATCAACAGCACAGGCTACTGTCTGGTATGTGGACAATGAGTCCACCTGTACTGTTGGGTGTGGGACAGACTGGGGTACTGCATTCCGTGACATTCAAACTACTTTAGATGCTTCAGTGGCAAATGATGAATTATGGGTGAAAGCAGGAACATATTATATATCTTTTCAATTAATCGTATGGGACGACAAACCTGTTTCTATATATGGTGGTTTTGATGGAACTGAGGAATTTAGGGATGAGAGGAATTTATCTAATAATGTAACCATAGTTGATGGACAGAACCTATCTGATCATTGTTTTTTAATTAGGGCAAATGCCATTATAGACGGTTTTACTATTACAGGTGGCTATGCTGATGGTTCAGTTGGTACAGGGCATAACTCTGGGGGGGGTATATATGTGGGTAGGCCAACAATAATAACCAATTGCTTAATAACAGGAAATACTGCTAATGGTAAAGGAGGGGGTATATTGTTAGAGTTACCCCGTGCTTCAGCTACAATCATCAACTGTACTATCACAGATAATTATGCACTTAATGGTGGTGGAATATTTATAACCTCCAACTCCTATTCTACCATCACCAACTGTATTTTATGGGGAAATTCTGGAAATTTATCTGGCACCTCCAATGTCACCTATTGTAATATCGACCAAGATGGTTATGAAGGCAGCAATGGCAATATTCGTCAAGATCCTCTTTTTGTTGGAGAAAGTGATTATCATTTACAATCAACATCACCTTGTATTGATGCCGGCACAAGCGATAATGCTCCTTTAAATGATATTGAGGGGAATACAAGAGTTGACTATTATTACATATCTAATACAGGTGGTGGCGTTTATCCATATTATGACATTGGTGCTTTTGAGTTCCCTGATGATGAAGATGGAATACCAAATGAGGTAGACAACTGTCCATATGATTATAATCCGAACCAAATAGACTCTGATAATGATACTATTGGTGATGTTTGTGATCTGTGTCCCTTTGACAGTGAAAACGACACAGATGGAGACGGCATTTGCGGTGACATTGATGATTGTCCATACGACCCTGAAAATGATATTGATAATGATACAATATGTGGAGATGTAGACAACTGTCCTGTGACAGCCAATAACGATCAAACTGATACTGACAATGACACAGTTGGTGATGTTTGTGATAATTGCCCTTCTGTTTATAACCCCGACCAGTTAGATGTAGACAACGATACCATTGGTAATGCCTGTGATAATTGTCCTGATATGTTCAGTCTCGATCAGACGGATACAGACAATGACACGGTCGGCAATGTCTGTGACCCCGACGATGACAATGATGGGTTCCCAGATGTTTCTGACTGCGCCCCATTAAATCCTGATGTAAACCCGGAAGCAATTGAAATATGCAACGGAACAGATGATGATTGCGACAATTTAACAGATCAACGAGGTTGTGGTTCTGGGGCATGTGAAGGACAACAGATATGCCAGGATGGTTTTTGGGCTGTTTGCAATTCTGCCTCTATAGAGTGTGGTGATTGTGCCTTATGTTCAGATGATGGGGAATGCAATATTTTCAAGTCAAAATCAACTCTTTGTCGGCCATCAACCGGATTTTGTGATGTTGAAGAATATTGTACTGGAAATACTGTAAACTGTCCTGATGATGAGTATAAACCTGATGGGGGTTCCTGTTCAGATGGAAATTCATGCAATGGAGAAGAAACCTGTCTTGCTGGAGCGTGTATTGCTGGAAGCCAGTTGGATAATGGCACACATTGTAATGATGGTCTGTTCTGCACAAAACCTGATATTTGTATTGACGGGGAATGCGTAGCACAGCAAAGAACTGACTGTATAGAAGGTTGTGATGAGGACAATAAAACATGCATAGAATGTTATAGTAATGACGACTGCATGGATGAAGGCCATTCCCTGTGTGATAGTAATAAAAATATTTGCCTGGAATGTCTGTCAGACGCAGACTGTGAAGAACAAGAGTTGCTATGTGACAACAGTGCTGGAACCTGTAAAGACGCCGTAAGACTTTCCGTCAGCCAGGATCTGGACTCCTGGGATGCTGACAACCGCTGTGGTGATGTTAATGTCAGCTTAAAGAATCTTACTGACATACCCTCCATAGATTTTATTCTTATTGATACACCTGATTTATTATATTTAAACCAGCAAAAGGGCTGTCAAACAGAAGGAAGGGCTGAAAGTATGGACTGTCTGGGTTCTGACACAGGTTCCTTGTCAATAAAAATCGGGTCATCTATTACGGAAACTGAATATTTCATCCCTGACGGCAATGGCATTATAGCAACACTTTCATATTGCGTAACAGGGACTGCTTCTTATGAGGACGAGATCTCAATTGCAATTACCGGAACTGGCACTGGCAATATAACAGGAGTTATTACCGAAACAGCCAGTTTTGTTGTCGGTTGCACTTCTGATGACTGTCCTTCCGGGCAAAAATGTGCAGATGGAATATGCAAAGACAATGGCAGTGATGGAAATAATGGTGGTTCAGGCGGTGGAGGTGGTGGCGGAGGAGGCAGCAGCACGACTTCAATTCCTGTCCCCCCCCCAGAATGTGTAAGTGATTCGGAATGTATTGACGAGGTTTTTTGTGATGGTGTCGAAGTATGCGTGAAAGGAAAATGCCAGGAAGGGACAAACCCCTGTAAAGATGACGAGACCTGTGATGAGGAGAATGAAGCATGTATTCCCAAGCCCAA
>JAJRXD010000137.1 GCA_024276465.1 Deltaproteobacteria bacterium | reverse complement strand
TTGTGTCAAACCTGTAACGGCGCAACAAAGATAGTCATTGCGAGGCCGAAGGCCGCGGCAATCTTTTTGGCAAAAAGCACAAGATTGCTTCGCTAAGCTCGCAATGACATGCGACTTTATATTGTTGACACGACACTACCACAAAAGTCTATTATGACACAGTCTCAGTAGTGGTATTTACTTAAATTATGCAAAGGGGGAGGGGGGGCTTTGCCCCCCTCTTTTTTTAATGCATGTATCCCGCCTTTTAAAAACAAAAGGGTTGAACTGGATCTTGCACAGGATATAATTAAAAGAGAATGGGAACCTACGCAGATGACATTGCTTTTGTGAAAAAGACGCTGGCAGGAGACAGAGAAGCGTTTGATCAACTGGTGAGAATCCATTCACAGCGGGTTTTTCAAATTATATACCGGTTTTTTAAAGACAAACTTATGGTTGAAGATATTGCCCAGGAGGTTTTCCTGAAAGCCTACACTTCTCTGAATACATACAGCCAGGAGGCTGCCTTTGGCAGCTGGCTTGCTTCAATAACAGTGCGGACATGCTATGGTCAGCTGAAAAAAGAAAAACAGCTCAGGGACAATCCGAAAAGCAGTTTTTCATATGAAGATGCTGCTCTGCTTGATAATTTTTGTTTTGACCATTATGCCCCGGGTTATTCAAGTCCCGAAAAAACGGTCATGCTTCGTGATTTCATGGACAAGGTTATGCACCGGCTGTCACCTAAAGAAGCAATGGTGCTGCTGCTTACCGAGGTTGAAGGAAAGACTGTCAGGGAAGTCGCACAACTTATGGGGCTATCCCGGATCAACGTTAAGGTCAGTAATTTTCGGGCTCGAAAACATGCCTTGCAGATTATAAGGACATTGTCGCAACAAGGTTATGTAAAAAAGAGGAACGGGTATGAATAATGACTGCAGGTTCATAAAAAAGCAATTGAATACACACATGAGAGGTACGGTCTCAGATCCAGGCCGGAGGAACGCTGTCAGGGAGCATATCAGGTCGTGTGCTTCATGCCGTGAATTTGCGCTTGAGAAAAATCTTTCGCTTCTTCTGAAAAAGTCTTTTAATGAAGATGCTCCTGCGCCATCTGAAAAGTTTTTCAAAGGTCTTCATCAGAAGATCAGAGAAGCCAGTATCACGGGTGAACAGAGCATGTTTGCTGAACTTTTTGCCAGGGCAGGATTAAGACTGGTCCCTGCAATGACTGTTTTGGTATTGTTCCTGTCAGGCTCATTGGCCTATTTCTATAAGGATGCTGCTGGTGCTGATTCAAACTCTACTATTGAGGATATAATTTTTTTTGCTGAAGATAATGCGTTAAGCAATGATTTGGTTCTTGCCGGTGTTTTTTTTGAAGAGGTGCGTTGTGGGGAAAAATGATACAAAGCTTAAGGTCGGATTAATTATAGCAGGGGTTTTTATCATTGGCTTTTTTAGCGGTATTGGCACGGTCGCGACTTTTTTGTTTGTTAAAGGCCCCCCCGTGCCTTTTTTTGGTGGCGCTGGTCCGGGGCCTCCCCCGTACATGAAACGAATGCTCCGGGACCTTGATTTAACCCCACAGCAGCATGCTGAGATTGAACAGATTATCAGACAATCGCGGGATAAGCTGCGGAAGTTCAGGAAAGAATTCCGGCCAGAGATAAAACAGATATTCAAAGATACAGCAGACAGAATCAGAGCTGTTTTAAATCCGGATCAACAGAAGAAGTTTGACAAACATCTGAAAAAAAGAAAAAAGTGGATCGGATTTTAGCCCTGAAGCTATGCAGATTCTTTCTGACTTCTTCATTCCTTCCCGACCGTTTTTCCGGGGGCAGGCAGGGTGCCGGTAATATGTTATTCTTCGATAATTATTGCTTCTACACCACAGGTTTCTGCTGCCTCCCTGCATGATTCCTGAAATTCTTCAGGAACATCCTCGGTTTTTACTATGGCGAACTCATCATCCATTTCAAAGATCTCAGGACAGATATCAACACACGTCACACACCCCACACATGTCTCCCTGTCTATTCTTACTTTCATGTTTTATGCCTTTCTATTTATATTTTTAAAACATCTGATTAAAGAAAAGTATTGCCAGTAACAGGGACCTGTGTCAAGAAAATTTCACAGATGCATTTACAGGAATTGCCGTTAAGTTTCTTGACCATTACGGGCTAAGATGTTAAAAAAAAAGCTTATTGTCTGCGGAAGTGGATATGTCCTGGTGGGCTTCCTGGACTTCAAATCCAGTGGGGGGCGTGAACAGCGTCTCTGGTGGGTTCGATTCCCATGCACTTCCGCCACGAAATTGTGAATGCAACAGCAGACAGCAAAACACAAAAATTTGTTGTATTGTGGCTGGTTGTTTATCAGATTGGATATTTTTATGCGAAAACAGAGAATTTTCAGCGGCATACAGCCAACCGGAGTAATCCACGCAGGCAATTACGTTGGAGCAATCAGAAACTGGATTAATCTTCTTGATAAGTATGAGTGCATTTTTTCAATTGTTGATTATCATGCAATTACAGTTGAGTACGATGCATCAACTTTCCAGAAAAACATAATAGATGCTGCACGCACCCTGATAGCCTGTGGCCTTGAGCCTGACAGGTGCAGCCTGTTTGTCCAGTCACAGGTCCCTGAACATACGGAACTTGCGTGGATACTGAACTGTATTACGCCCATAGGTGATCTTGAGAGGATGACCCAGTTTAAGGATAAATCCAGGCAGCACAGGGATAATATTAATGTCGGGCTTCTCAGCTACCCCCTTTTGCAGGCCGCAGACATTTTGCTTTACAAATCCGAGATTATTCCAGTAGGTGAAGATCAGGTCCAGCATATAGAAATGACCAGGAGGACTGCACGGCGTTTCAACAACAGGTTTGGGGATACTTTCCCTGAGCCTGCTGAACTTCTCTCAAACACGCCAAAGATCATGGGCCTTGACGGCAAGACAAAAATGTCAAAGTCTCTCAATAATTTTGTTGGAATTTTAGAGCCTCCTGATGCGATTTGGGAAAAGCTCCGAACCGCTGTAACCGACGAGAACAGAAAACGAAGAAAGGACCCTGGGAACCCCGGGATTTGCAATCTTTTTACAATGCATAAGGAGTTTTCTTCTCAGGAGGAGATTTCAGAAATTGACAGAACATGCCGCACTGCGGAAATCGGCTGTGTGGAATGTAAAAAAAATCTTTTTGAAAATATGATGCGCTGTTTAGCCCCGGTTCAACAGAGAGCTGCAGAGCTTGAAACGAATCAGGAAGAAGTTATTGAAGTTCTGAACACAGGGGCAGAGAGATGCAGAAAGATTGCTGAAGAAGTTATGAATGAGGTAAGGGGAAAGATAGGAGTTAGAAAAAGCTGACAGGACAGGTGTTTTCAAGCAATGGTACTGATCAAAATCGGAGGCTATTATTGCTTGTCTAAAATCCAGGCATATGATATTTAATTTTTGTAAATAAACTATTCAGCGTCACTTAATAAGGGGGGGAGACAAGCTGTTTTACATTAACGTTTTGATATTTCAAAGTATTTAAAAAGGATGAACAGATGAAAAAAAGATTTTTTTCAGTTTTGGCTATTGTAGTTGTGGCCTTAGTGCTGACAACCGGATGCAGTGATAAAGGTCCTGAAACCGGTCAGGCTCCAGCACCTGAAATGTCTGCTTCAGGCCAGGCTTCAGATGTCAGTCAGAAGCCGGAAGAACAGAGGGGCACTGTTGTTGAGACCATTGACGCAGCCAGGTACACCTATGTCCGGGTTGATATCGGGAGCAAAAAAATCTGGGCTGCAGCCCCGCAGTTTCAGGTTAAGGCGGGTGATGAGGTCGTTGTTCCTCAGGGAGCACCCATGAGAAATTACCACAGTAAGACCCTGGACAGAACTTTTGACCTTGTTTATTTTGTTCCTGAAATAACGGTCACGGGAGCAGATGGAGATGATGGGCATACACATCAGGCAGACCCTGAGGCTGTTATGAAAAAGATAGCTGATTCCGCGCCGGTTGAAACAGATTTCTCAGGTATTGAGAAGCCGGAAGGTGGCAAGACCGTTGCTGAGATTTATGCTGACAGGGATGAACTTACAGGAAATCAGGCTACGGTTCGCGGAAAGGTGGTCAAGTTCAGTCCGCAGATTATGGGCAAGAACTGGATTCACCTTCAGGATGGAACCGGAGAAAAGGGAAAAAGCGACCTGACAGTTACCACCATGCAGAGTGCAAAGGTGGGTGATACTGCTGTTGTGACTGGCAAGGTTGTTAAGGATAAAGATTTTGGGTATGGCTACAAATATGACGTTATTATTGAAGATGCTCAGGTCACGATTGAATAAAAAATTAGTCCGGAATGTATAATGAAAATCAGAGTTGGTATTTTTGGTGTAACAGGAATGGTTGGCAAAGAACTTTTAAAGGTTCTTTTTGACAGGGATTTTCCGATTAAAAAATTAAAATTGTATGCATCTGCCAGGTCAGTTGGTAAAAAGATTGAAACCGGTATGGGAATAATTTCAGTTGAAGATGCAGACAGGGCAGACTTTTCAGAACTGGATATGGCATTTTTTGCAATCGGAGGCGGATGGCCGAAAGATAATGCTGAAAGAGCTGTTAATTCGGGTTGTGTTGTTATTGATAACTCTTCAACCTTCAGGTACGATGACAAAGTTCCTCTGGTTATTCCTGAGATAAATCCGGAAGCAATAGGTGATGCGAAGCTGATTGCAAACCCTAACTGCACAACTGCAATAGCAGCAATTCCTCTCTGGCAGATTTACAGAAATTTCGGATTGAAAAAGGTGATAATTTCAACATACCAGGCAACCAGCGGTGCAGGCAACGGGGGAATGGAAGAACTGGAGCAGGAAACAAAAAAAGCACTTAATGGTGAAAAGGCCGGGTGCAGTGTTTTTCTTCATCCAATAGTCTTTAATGTTATACCCCATATAGACCTGTTTCAGGAAAACCAGTACACCAGGGAAGAGATGAAGGTTGTCTGGGAGACAAGGAAGATTTTCGGGGATCAATCTATTCCTGTTTCATGTACCTGCGTGAGAATTCCGACAATGAGGGCGCACTCTGAAAGTATAGTTGTTGAGACTGAAAAGCCTGTTAAGCCGGAAGTTGTCAGGGATATATTCGATAAAACAGAGGGCATTGCAGTAAAAGACGACATAGAAAACAACATTTACCCCATGCCGCTTACAGCAAGCTCAAAATATGATGTTGAAGTTGGCAGGATCAGGCAGAGTTTAATTTTCGGTGACCATGGCCTGGAGTTTTTTGTTTCAGGTGATCAAATTCTGAAAGGAGCTGCATTAAATGCAGTGCAGATTGGAGAGCTTGCAGCAAAACAAATTTGACGACTTCGTGCGAGTTTTCCTGCAGCGTTGCGCTGCAACCTGTGATTTTCAACGTAACCCACAGATTTCCATCCGTTTCAGCCATTCGTGTCATTACTGATCAAGCTCCTGCTGAGCGGGTCTTTTCAGCCCAGTAACATTATAATATTTCATTATAAATTTTCCGAAAAGATTGATGATCTAAATTTTTTCACAATATTGGTAAAACTTTTCAACTTTCCCCCCCAAAGATCCGATATATTGCCTGCTAAAAACTTTCATTGGGCTGAATGCTATTGCACGGATTTTGCGCTATTTATTGTAGCGAGGCCATGACAGTTTTTGCAAAATCTGGGATAAAAGATGAATAATTTGCGCAGAAGAAAAACCGGAGATGAATAGGTTGAAAACTATAAAGATAACATGCTGTTACATGTTTATGGTTCTGTTTTGTTTAACTGGTTCAGTTTCAGCTCAGGAGAATATCCCTGCAGTTGTAGCTGGTGAAGACATTGTTTTTACTGAATTTAATTATCATTCTGTTTCTTCTTCACCTGAGCCATGGCCTTATGGAATGGGTGTGTCATCCATAAATAATGAAATATATATTTATTTATCTGCTTCAGATGATTCGGTCTGGTGGGGAGTGGGTGAAATAGGTGTTAAATTGAATTTTCTTTCAGGAAATTATCCGAATGCATCTGTGATGGACTGGCCTGTAAGGGTTAAAATGGTTTTTTTCTATGATATTACGGTGGATTGGACCGACAATTCATATGCTTTTGCCATGATTGAACCTGTTGATTTTTATCTGAACCATGTCAATGTGGGAATGAGGTCCGGGCTGAGAAGCCTGAGTAATGACAACGAGAGCATAATTATTGATACAACTCCTGATGGAAACCCTCTTACAGTGAGGGACCTTTTCAAGGCAGGTTACTTAATCAGACTTTTAGCCATGTGTCAGGTTGAAACCTTTCCCCCTGCAGCGACTGATAACAGTTCTTCTTCTGGTTCACCCGGTTACGTAAATACATATGCAAGGGCATATGCATACGTGGAAATGAGGAATATAAGCATTGAATTCCTGGAGCCTCCTGTCTCAACAGCCACAACAACCATTCCGCTTGATCTCAGGACAAACTTTATAGGAGTGCCGCGCTCAGGCTTTGCACCTCTTACCGTCAAATTTACTCCGACAGTTAATGCTGATGTCATAAACGGACTCTGGGATTTTGGTGATGGTGAAACAGGTACAGATCAGGTCATGTGGCACACATTTTATGATCCAGGTTTATATTCTGTCAGCCTGACTGTTATGGGTTCTGACGGCTCAGAAGATGAAATCATTAAACCTGACTATATCCAGGTGGAAAACATCCAGGTAGCTGCTGCTGATTTTTATGCTGATACTGTGGAGGGTGAACCGCCTCTTACCGTGCAGTTTGAAAACAGATCAACAGGAGATATTACAGAGTGGTACTGGGAATTTGGTGATGGTGAAGGCTCCAGGGACTGGAGTCCCCGGCATACTTACAGCAGCCCTGGGACCTATTCAGTGAGCCTCAGGGTTGTGGATGCAATGGCGATGTATGATACAAAACAGAAACCGGATTATATACACGTTTCGGAAAATGCGCTTGCTGCTTCCTTTAATGCAGAACCCTACATGGGTGTGGTTCCTCTTGCCGTGCAGTTTGAAAACAGATCAACAGGAGATATTACAGAGTGGTACTGGGAATTTGGTGATGGTGAAGGCTCAGGGGACTGGAGTCCCCGGCATATCTATATGAGTCCGGGATTATACCCGGTGAGTCTGAGAGTTTCGGATTCCACGAGAACTGAAACCGAACTGAAGGAAGATTATATTAAGGTTGGTCCACCGGTCGGGGAACATTTTTTTTCCCTGTCCGGTAAAATTCTGGGTGAAGTTAAGGATGAGACTGTTGTGTTTTTAGAGGGGGAGGAGAAAAGGGCTGTTTATGCATCAACAGACGGTAATTATGAATTTAATGGTCTTAAACCAGGCACATACACAGTAACTCCTTTTTCCGATAAAACAATTTTCAGTGAATCCAGCATGACAGTTACAATAAGCAGTCAAAATATTACGGAAGTTAATTTTGTAGCATGGGACAGACAACTGAGCTTCAGGGATACAAGTGCTGAGCCGGGCCAGGTGCCTGCAGATGGGACCACAGAGGTTCTTTTTATTGCTCAGCTGAATTACCTGACAGCAAATGAAAGCATACCCGAAATAATACTTAACCTTAATTCTATTGGTGGAAAATCACGGCAGAAAATGTATGACGACGGGACAAACGGCGATGAGACACCCGGGGATGGTGTATATACTTTCCGGACCTTTATTTTGCCCGGGACACAGCCAGGCCCTAAAGGCATTTTTGTTGAAGCGGTTGACACGGCTGGATTAAGAATTTTTACAACAATTGATCTTGAAGTTATATATACAGTTACTGACACAGTGATAATGGAATCTTCCCAGAAGAAAACAATAAACAATGATATTGCCGGTCAGACGCTGGTCATTCTTTTTTCACTTGAAGGTGGAAGCACCCGGTCAGCACTGAAAGCTGAGTCGGAATCATCTGTTTTTATACAGGTCTTTGATCCTGAGAATAAACCATATTTTGATAATCCAGTTTCAGTTACTAAAGAAACAACAGAAGTTGAAATAGAGGGTGCAGAGGCTGGGAAGTGGACATTTGAGATAGAGAACAGATCTCCCGAAAGCAAGCTGTACAACCTTTCTGTTTCTTCTACAGGTACTGGTTTTGTTAACGGAATGGTGGTAAACGCTGAGACAGGGTCGGGAATTGATGGTGCAACTGTTTTGAGCACTGGTGGGGGCTCTTCAATTACTGTTGAGGGTTTCTATAACCTGATTCAGCCTGCCGGTATCTTTACAATTACTGCCTCAAATACAAATTACAACCCTGCAGAGCAGACAGTCACGGTTGGCGCTGGAGAGAGCAGGGAAGTTAACATGGTCTTAAGCGCGATAAAATCCGGCAATGACAACAATGACAGCAATGACAACAATACTTGCATGCTTGCTCAGGTTGTTTCCGGTGCCGGCAGATCCGAAGCTCTGGAGGTTTTACGGTTGTTCAGGGATGATGTGCTTTCAGAAAGTCCTGATGGAAGACACTTTATAAAGTTATATTATAAGTACAGCGCAGAAGTATCAAGAATAATTTTTGAAGATGCTTCCTTAAGGCAGGAGATTCAGGTTGTGCTGAATGATATTATGCCGGATGTTTGCAGAATATTAGACGGCAGGGCAGGTCATCCTGATAAACGCCGGATTGGAGTTGTAATCAGCTGCCTTGAAAAAATTGCTTTAAAGGGGGGCAGGGATTTGAAAAATGACATTCTGAAAGCTATAAAAGCCCTGAAAAATGAAGGCATATTTTCTGCCTGTTGCTATTCTTCGCCGCCGGTTTCCTTTGCAAGAACCTCCAGTGGAACAGCCTGCACCTTTCGGTAGACTTCATTAAAATTCTTTTTTCGGCCATTAACAGCCAATAAATCATTTTCTACTGATATGCCGAAGAGTTTTTCATTTTTCTGAAGATAGGGCAGTATCAGGTTCCAGTCTGCCCGGCTTAATTTAACAAACTCTCCACCATTTAACTGGTCCTCAACTACTTTGTGGTGCGGGTCTCTCATGTAAATGGCCCCACCGGATGCAAGGGAAAAGAGATTGGAGCCTGAATATGGATTTGGCAGTTCAATAACTTTTCCTGAGTTGTCAAAATCAATACCATTAAGGATTACAAAACCCCCACCGTTCAATGGATCACCTGCCATAAAGGATTCAGCCAGATAGTCCAGACATGTCCCATTGATTACAACCCGGGGGCAGCCCACAGCATTTATCAGCGGACGTCCTGCAGCGTTTCCCATAATATATACTTCTCCCCCCTTGGCTCCGTACATTAAAGTCTGGCCCACGTCGCCATAAATGACCATTTTCCCGCGTTTCATAATCTGGCCAATCTGGTCCTGGGCATTACCGTGGACAAAAATTTCCAGTCCATCTATCCCTGATGCAAGGTAATCTCCGGAACTGTCATAAACATCAATTCTTACGCTGTCGGATCTGTTTGATAAACCGCATCCGGTAAAACGCTGGCCTTTATAGCCGTAGCATATGAATTGTTTCCATCCCAGTTTATATGCCTCACAGATGAGCCTGGCATCGCAATCATCACCTTCAGGCGGAAAGTCCCTTGCATTAAGAACAAGTACTTTGTCGGTTTTTTCAGGCGCCCGTAACGTGGTTCTTGTTTTCCAGTCAATACAGCGGTACATGCTTGAGGAATTTTCATTTAGTTTTGGAGAGGATCTGAAAATTTCTGACAGGCACCCGCGTATGATGTTGAGCATGGAGCTGCGCTTTTTCCCGGCAGTTGCATAACGCCGGTCGTTTAGAAAAGTAAGAATTTCTATTGCCCTGGCTTTATGATCGTTACTCCTGACGCTTTGCTTCGCGATCTCATTGCAAAGACAAATAAATGACTCAAAATCCCATGCAGCGCTGTTTTTCAGGCAGTATTTTTTAAAATCCGAAAAGTCTTCTGATTCAAGAGCTTTCTCAGTAAGCTGGGATATTTTGATTGAGTCCTGAGGTGTACAGACATCATGTGCAGGGGTATAATGTTTCTGGTTGCGGGGTATTTTTACAACCTCACCGAATTTATTAGTACATACCAGCTCTTTTGAGTTGTCAGGCTTTCCCGAGTCTTTTACTGTAAAGATAAATGAACCCCCATCATTTGCGCTGCCCCCGCGTGCGTTCCAGTACTTGTCGGCTATCGGACAAAAACGGCTGTCATCTGCAGCCAGGTTTTGGAGGGTAGCGTCAATCGCCTGTTTTTCAGAACAGATCAGGCCGATCTGGACTTTTCCATCCTGGAGAGCAAAAACCTGTGGGCGAAGCATGGCTGTGTCTGTTATACCTATCAGCTGCAGATATTTTTCATAGGGGTTGTTTCGTGCAATAATAAAAAACCATGGACCGTCCGGTGCACCCTGGGTGTGACTGGCCTGAATGTACCTGTAAATGTGCTGTTTTTCAGGTGGCAGCATGTCAAAGTCATGTTCTGTTGTTGGAGCAAGAGCCTCAATTATATATTCCATTGGATACTGGAATGTACGGTTCAGCAGGTCAAGCATCAGAACAGAGACCTCGGTATCGGTCAGAAACTGGGGAAAAATATTGTATTGCTGTAAATACTCGCTGACAGCATGGTAGTTGGCAAAGTCTCCGTTATGGACCAGAGCCTCATCCATGCCTATGAACGGGTGTGCGCCCCCTGGATGCCAGACACGCCCCTTGGTGGGATAGCGCTGATGAGCAATCCAGCCGTGGGCTCTGAAGTCCTCCAGACAGTAGTACTGAACAACTTTTTCAGCATATCCTACGATTTTAAGAATCATAATGTTGCGCCCATGAGACAGGACAAATGCCTGTTTTTCTCCAAGGGATGCATAATATTTCTGATTAATGCTGAATGAATTCTGATAGATGAATTCATCCTCGACCTTCAATGGATCCATATTCCGGAGGCTGTTTTTTTCTGTAAACTGATCGAGAACATTTTTTTTCACCCTTACAAAATATTGCCACACCTCAGGAGGCTTGACCTCAAGTCCTTCAATATCTCTGAAATCATCTACTGTAGGAATCTGCCTTGATTTGTGAACATCCATAAAAGGTTCTATGTGCGATTTTTCCACCTCAGGGCGAGAACTGCTGTCAAGCAGAGCAATCTGCAGCAGGTAGTGTGTGTCAAGGATGTCCTGAGTTACACCCAGATCGCTGGCTGAGAGCCCCACTGCAGCAATGCCCCCTCCTTTGCCGTTACCACGGTTGTGCATCTGTACAGAGGGTTCAAAAATATGTTTGCCCCTGACCTGTACTGATGATATGAATCCGGTAACACCGCAACCCCCTTCTTCCGCAGATTTTTTTACAGGCACATCTGTGTGAGGCAGCTTTGACCTTGAATTAATAATACTGTTTATAAATGTTTTATCATACTGGGTCATTGGTTTTCCTGAACAATATCGCGGTTGCTTAAAGTGTTAAGTGCATGTTGTAGCATTTATCTGCTGCGACAAATGATGCAACATGCAGGTATTAAATAATCACAGGATTATTCGGGGCTGACTGATATTCTGCCCTTTGATCCTCGTCTAAATAATCAAGGTGAACAAGCAGATCAGACCTGCCTGTCAACTCCCTGATGCTTTTCATGCCCAACTGCCTTAAAAGCTGGCACCACTGCTTGCGCCAGGCCATGTACATGTTTACTATACGCTGCTGTGCATAATCTTCGGTTATCATGTCTCCAAGCTCAGGGTCTGTTGAAGCAATGCCACGGGCGCATCCACGGCCGCTTTCGCAATTGCCGCAACGGACACATTCAAGGGCGATAAGCTCGGCAGTGCCGATAACTACACCATCTGCTCCAAGAGCAATTGCCTTTGCCACATCCATGGCATTGCGGATGCCACCGCTTGCTATAAGACAGATTTCATCCCGCACCCCTTCTTCAGATAAAAATTTATGTACTTTAGGGATTGCATATTCGATTGGCATGGCAATATTTTTTTTGCAATATCAGGTGCTGCACCTGTTCCGCCGTAGCTTCCATCTATGTGGACTATATGGGCGCCAGCATAGTAACTGCCGACTGCCACCATGTCAACATCAGTGGGGGTTGAAACCTTGACAGAAACCAGCAGTTCGGGGTTGATTTCCTTCACCCAGTCAACATGTTTTTTGTGGTCTTGAACCGAATATACGCTGTGAAAAGGGAAAGGGGAAAAAAGTGCATTCCCAACAACAGTCTCCCTCATGGCAGCAACCTCTGGTGTAACCTTGTCACCTAACAAATGGCCCCCAAGACCGGGTTTTGCGCCCTGGGCATACTTGAACTCGAGAATAGGCGCATAAAGTATTGTCTCTTCACGAACACCGAAAAGACCTGTTGCCATCTGGGTTATGACATGATCAGCATATGGCACAAGCACATCAGGATAACCTCCTTCGCCCGTGCATGTCAGCGTATTGATCTGTTTCGCAGCACGTGCTCTGCCAGCCATAACAGCAAGTGCTGTTGATCCGTATGACATGCCACCCCCATAGCAGGGAATTGAAATTGTTTTTTGGGGACGGTTGTCATTGCGTTTGTTTAAATCAACACTGGTATCAATTTCATCATCGGTAATATCAATAAAGCTGTCAGGGTTAAAGTGCCTGAAACGGATTTTATCAAAGCCTCCGCCAGTGTTTCCAAGGTTGTATTCCAGGTTAACAACCGGCAGGTTGCCTGTTTCTGCCATTTCCCAGTGAGCCAGGATCATATCAGATGTCCAGCGGTAGTCCCCTAAAAGTTCCATTATAGGGTTCAGCCGAAGAGTGAGGGCATGCTCAGGGCAGCGGTTAACACAGAAAAAGTCGTTTTTATTGCATTCAATGCCGATACATTTATGTTCTTTAGGGCGCAGAGGCCTTGAATAATTGTTGTATCTGGGATGCACTCCGTAAGGACACAGCCTGGCACACAGCCCACATGATGTACAGCGTGCATTACGTCTAATGGTGTATTTGCCAATGGTATTCCGGAACCGTGACGGAGCTTCCCGTGTTTCAGGCATTTTGTATTTGATGGTTTTGCTGCTCATTGAAAGTCCTTATTTGAAAAATCAGAAACAATAAACCGTGCATGAAAAATAAACATATTTTAATACAACAGTCAGTTACTCATTTAAACCAAAACAGTAGTCTGTTTAAATTCCAAGACCCCGTACTTTCCTCTCGCCGAATATGGGCCCGAAATTCTCTTTTTCAAGGTCGTCAAACCACAGGGATCGACCGACTTCCCCTCGAAGGCGACGTGCTTCACGTATACCCATGGCACCCATTACTTCCAGAAGCTGGTTTCGCCAGGCACCCATCAGATTTATAATACGCTGGCTGCCCCATTCCGGATCAGCATCAGCAATCCTGACAGGGCAGGACAGCCCATCCCTGCAGCGATAACATACACGGCACTCCAGTGCTATCAACAGAGGGGTGTCTATGGTTATACCGTCAGCGCCGCATATGATTGCTTTTGCCATATGTTCGGGCATGGCAATCCCGCCGGAAAACACAAGCTTGATTTTCTGTCTTGTTGCATTGCTGACAAGTTTCAGATGTATTTCCCTGATCATTTCCTTTAAAAATCGTGGAGATTCAGAATCAAGTTCCCTGCCGTGATTATCAGCGTAAAAATGAAGAGTATCAACGTCGGTTTTTGAAAGTAGAAGCGCTTTTTCAGCAGCGTTTGCATTAAGCCTTATGCCGACAGAAATGATCATTTCAGGATTTAATGCGCGCAATCCTGAAATTTTATCTTCAATGCCTTTTTCACAGGCAAACTCAACCATACGGCTTTTTTTAACAAGATCAGCATAATCATTGTAGTTATCAAGAGTTATGCAGGGTATAAGGTTTTCACTGTATAAAAAGAAGTCATCGGCATAGTCGCCGGGATTAATGAACATCATGGTTCCCAGCACATTAGCTGTTTTTGCAGCTGCAAGCAGCACATTTTTGTCAGGGGTTCCAAAGCCAGGCTGCTGAAACATCAGTGGTATGGGGATTTCCAGTATGGGAGGCAGGTCCGTGGCAATGCTCATGTCGCTGTTTATTCTGAGGTGTGGAACTCTTCTGGAAATTTCAATGCAGGTGTTGATGTATTCTCGCCCATGAATGCCGTCACGGGTGGGCCGAACTATTTCAGACATATCAGTCCACATTGAGTCAAAACCATCGCGGACAAAAGGGCCCCGATACCCTGCTCCGGATACAGGTATTCTGCCTGTGTGGGCCTGATACCAGGTCTGGTGAATAATGTCAGGGAGCCAGTATTCGTCGCCCAGGTTTCTGTACTCTGGATTGATTACCCGTGAAAAGATTCCCCTGGTACATTCCTGGACGCAGCGAAAGCAGCTCATGCATGTATAGAGGTATTCAGGCTCCTCCATGGTGCTTATGTGCATGGAGTTTTCTTTAAAGATATCATAGACACATTTTTTCTTAACACATTCCCTGCAGCTGCCGGCACAGTCTTCTCTGAACTCAACCGTGGTGTACTTTCCAACAGGATGGAAACGTGGTGGACTTGTCTGAACAGATATGTTGTATTTTTTAGGCATAATGTTTATTTAGTTAATTAGTTCTACAGCGACATTTTTATCTTTTTCATTACTGCAGGAGCGCATTTATGCACGATTGATTAACCGTTAATATGAATCAGTCCCAATCTCCCGAAAGCTTTCAGGATCACTGTACCCATAAATCTATTTAAAAAACAGATTAAACCTTCAAGAATTACAGCAAGTATCGCTGTAGTATTAGTAGTCGCAGACTTTAGTCTGCGTTAAGTTCAATGTTTAGTTAATGTCCGGACGCGGTAAAAGTCCGGCAGCCCCGACTATTTCAGCCACTTTTTCTTCCCACTCTATTGCCATGATATGAATGCCGTGCACGCCTTTAATTTCACGAAGTGCTGCAATAGTTTCAAGGCATATTCTGGTGCCTTCTTCAATGGCCCTGTTTTTTGGCACCCCATCCATACGCTTGATTATTGTTTCCGGTACATCCATTCCAGCAACCCTGTCTGCCATGTAGCGTGCCATTCCTGCTGACTTAAGCGGGGTTATGCCTGCCAGGATATGAGCCTTTTCCGTAAGCCCTTCCTCATGAGCTGTCTTCATCCATTCCCTGAAGCGCTCCACATTGTAAACACACTGGGTCTGTATGAAGTCAGCCCCTGCCTCGATTTTTTTTGACAGACGGATAATACGAAACTCAAAAGGATCTGCAAATGGGTTGGCAGCAGCTCCTATAAACATGCGGGGAGGACTCTTAAGATCAAAACCGCTCATGTCCCTGCCTTTATCGCGCATTTCGCAAAGCGTTCTTATTAACTGAATGGAGTCGATATCAAAAACATTCAGCGCATCAGGCTGGCTGCCAAATGTCTGATGGTCTCCGGTAAGACAGAGTATGTTTCTGATTCCAAGGGAGTAAGCCCCCATAATATCAGATTGAAGGGCAATACGGTTTCTGTCTCTTGTAACCATCTGCATAACAGGCTCCAGGCCATTCTGCAAAAGATGAGCTGATGCAGCGATACTTGACATCCGTACTATTGCGGTCTGGTTGTCAGTAACATTTACAGCATCAACGCAATTTTTCAATAAGCCTGATTTTCTGCTGATAACATCAGGGTCAGCGCCACGGGGCGGGCCGCACTCTGAGGTAACTGCAAAATCCCCCCTTGCCAGCACGCCGTGCAGTTTGCTTATTATGCTGTTGTTCATATAATATGATCCTCTCTGACTAATTTTCTAGGTCCGCCTGCGTTGCTTGAACGCCAGTCCTTGGGTTGAACATATGCCTTTAAATTATTAAGCTGGCCTAATGCTTTAAGCCTGTCTATTATAAGTTGCCACGCACAATCCGTTTCAGCGTCAACCTCGCAGCTGCCGTTTTTTGAGCCGCCGCATGGTCCGTTGAGCAGTTTTTTTGAGCATCTGGCTATGGGACAGACACTTCCGAATTGCGCGAGCCTGCAATCACCGCATCCCACGCACTCCTCAGTAAACAACCCCTGCTTTTCAAGAATACCAATAAAAGTTGTGTTCAGGCCCGGCATTACAGGGACGCTCTTAAAACGTTTTGCAATTGCCTGGACACCAGCACCACAGGCCAGTGACAATACCGCATCATTGCTGTTTATGTTTTCAGCAGCTTCCTGGATGAACTCATCCTCGCATTGCCGCTCTATTGTAAGCTCCTGGATCAATATCTCTTTCCCGTCTTTTTTGAATCCAAGTCGCAATGCAGATGAAAGTGTTGCCACCTCATCCTCACCGCCGGCAAAACATGTCTTAACGCATGTACCACAGCCAAGAATGAGAAGGTTTTTATAGGGTGCAACGATTTCTTTTATTTCTGCCAGGGATTTTTGATTGCCAACTATCATTGAATGACTCCTGTTTGATAAAATAAGCTAAATTGTCTGAAATGTTATTAATCTGGAGTTAGCAGGATGCTCCATCATCAGACTTTTTTTTCTTCAACTGCTTCTGTTTCCCGAACTGAACGCGCCGGGCTGGGCCCCAGATCAGACAAATCAGATAAAGTGTTTTCAATAATTTTTACTGCAGCCTCTTTGTCTGAATGCGCAACATTAAAAAGTGACAGGCGTTTTCCATCAAGCCCGATTTCATCAAGCAGGTTTTTAACCCACTGGACTCTTTTTTTTGCTCTTATATTGCCCTCAACATATCGGCATGTTCCCTCAGGGCAAACCAGAACCACTACTGCGTCTGAACCGGATTCAAATGCCCGCAGCAGAAATACATCCTTTACCAGGCTGGAGCATGGAAGTTCTACAACATCAAGGTCAAAATCGATTTTTTTTTCAAGTTTGCAAAAAGCATCTTTACTTAAGATGTTGCAGCACTGAAACAGTGTTATTCTCGGTTTGAAATTTGTTTTCATGTTTCTACAATTGCCCTTAGTGTATGGATTTGCAATTCCTGTGATGCCTTTTGCCATGCCACTGCATTATGGCACCATGAGAGCATAAAAAAGGGTTTGTTGCTGAATTTATATGTCAATGACCTTAATGGCTGTAACTGTCTGGTAAATTGACCTGATAAAAGCAAGAAAGATACCAAATATGCAGGCAAAAATCAACCTGTTTTATTTAAGTCATTAATAAAACTTATAAAAACCGGAGTTAAAAAAGGCAAATGCTTACATGGTGTCTGATTTGGTTTAGTCCTGTTGTACAAATATGTAATAATACGTGCGGAAAAAGAACATTATTGTAATAATTACAGTCTATCCGGGTTTAATACTTTAGTGAAGTTCCTGTAATCATGAGTAAGAAGTGAAAAAAGCCGGGTTGTTTTAGCGAACAGACTGAGCACAATATTGTTTTTTGTTATTTTTTAGCATAAAAAAATCATACACCTATGTTATCAGCAAGAAAATTTTGTGGGGAGACGTTAGCTGCTAACATTCAATAATCTTCATCTTTTCTGCCAACTTTTTCTTAAATGTCCGTCCAATAAAAACAAAGCCAGGAGCAAACAGTTTCAACTAAAAAATTGACATGCTCGGCAGATGTGCCTAACATGATATTTCCTAATGAAAGGGGGTGAGTAGTTCTTTTATTATATTAACCGCTCAGATTCAATAAGTTTTGCAATAAAGTTTAAATGTTTTATAATTTGTGACAATTTTAACAGTTTAAAACCTTATCGCAGGAGGGAAGAAAATGAAAAAAATATTATTTTTTTTGTCCAGCATAACTTTAATTTTACTAAGTTCATTTTTTCTTACAGCTATGTCTGCAAGTGCAACCGAATTGACCCTGTGTTCCTGTATCCAGGATGAACTGAAAGGAGATGGGGATACTGTTAATTATTATGTAAATGTAGTGGCGGGCAAAAACCTGATTGTAACACTTGATGACACTGGCACAAGTTCAGCAAGCAATAAAAACGAGCTCTATATAAAATATAATGGAATTCCAACCAGAACAGATTACGATGATAAATTTGATCTTACAGGCAATGCAGATCAGGCAGTAGAGATTATTGGTACACAAGCTGGAACGTACCATATATTAGTTTATGCAGACGACCTTTATTCATCATCAACCAGCTATACTGTCTGTGCCTATGATGAAAACTGTGCTCCAACAATAACAAGCGATTGCATGTCTGGTGAGTTAGACAGAGACGGCGCTGCTGATTATTATCAGGTCCATGTTGATGCAGGCAAAAATCTTATTGTGACGCTTGACGACACCGGCACAAGTGCAGCAAGCAATAAAAACGAGCTCTACATAAAATATAATGGGCTTCCAACCAGAAC
>JAJRXD010000136.1 GCA_024276465.1 Deltaproteobacteria bacterium | reverse complement strand
GGAAAACAGATCAGGTGGGAATGGTTTTTTTCGGTGATGGTGCATCAAACCGGGGCACATTTCACGAAGCCTGCAACATGGCGGCTGTTTTTAAGCTTCCCCTTGTCTTTGTTTGTGAAAATAACCAGTGGGCCTCCACCTCACCAGCTGAAATAATGGTTGCCGGGGGATCAGTGGCTGGCCGGGCCCATGCCTACGGCATCCCGGGGTCTATCACCAACGGCAGCAATGTCCTGGAAGTCCTGGAAACAGTACAGGAAGCAGTGGACAGGGCACGCAGTGGAAAAGGTCCGAGCATTGTAGAAAACGAGACCTATCGCTACAAGGGCCATTTCGAGGGTGATCGCCAAAAGTATCGCACTGAAGACGAAATCCACACATATAGAATAAATCGTGATCCCATCGACCGGTTTGAAACGCTCCTCATTGAAGAAGGGGTCCTGACAGAGGCCCGGGCAGCAGAAATTCTGGCTGATGCAAGGTCTTCCATCGACAAAGCTGCCCGGTTCGGACTTGACTCACCCCTGCCCGAACCCGAAGATGCACTAAATGATGTGTTTGTAAATCCATAAGGAGAAGAACAAAATGGGGGTAAGAGAACTTTCCTGTTCCCTGGCCATGGCAGAAGCCCTTAAGGAAGAGATGGAGCAGGATGAGACCATTTTTATTATTGGAGAGGACCTGACTGACCACGGTGGTATTTTTGGCCAGTTCAGGGGACTGCCACAGCAATTCCCGGACCGGATTATCGATGCGCCCATTTCGGAAACCAGCATCGTAGGCACTGGCATTGGAGCAGCCCTGACCGGAATGCGACCGTTAGTGGATATGCACTTTGCCGATTTTGTTACTACGGCCATGGATGAAATCGTCAATCAAATGGCCAAAATTCGATACATGTCCGGCGGACAGGCAAAACTTACGTTAGTATTGTGGGCTCCCGACGGCGGCTGTATTAACGCCGCGGCTCAGCACTCCCAGTGTCTGGAAAGCTGGTTTGTCCATACACCAGGACTCAAAGTCGTGGTTCCTTATGAGCCCGCCGATGTAAAGGGCCTGCTGAAAGCAGCGATTCGAGACGATGATCCGGTTATATTTTTTCAGCACAAACGCCTGTTTAACTGGACAGGCCCTGTAACTGAAGAACATTATGTGACACCCCTGGGCAAAGGCAAGGTAAAACGCCGGGGGACAGACATAACCATATTGACCTATTCCCGCATGACCTATGAATGCATGGAGGCTGCCAGGGAGCTTGCAAAAAAAGGGGTACAGGCAGAAGTTATCGACCTGAGAACCCTGTGCCCCCTGGACTTTGATCTGATTGCCCGATCAGTAAAAAAGACACACCATGCCATGGTGGTACACGAGGCATGCCTGACCGGAGGCTTTGGTGCTGAGATTGCTGCCCGCATCGGAGAGGAGCTGTATGATCATCTGGCAGGACCTGTTGTGAGAGTAGGTGCAAAAGATGTTCCCATACCTTTCAGCCCGGTGATGGAAAAATACGTTCTACCCCAGATCACAGATATCCTCACCGGTGTTGACAGGGCTCTGAAGCGCTGACAGGTAAAACATTTACGGGCAACAGATCCTCTCTGTCACGATTTATTTGATCTGAAAACCCGGTCCACCGGGCCAGGATCTTTACTCCCCAAGACCAAAATCCTGCACTTCATCGCTTTTAAGAAAAGATTCTATGTTTTCAAAATACCTGAATGTGCTGTCTGCCTGTCGTCCTGTTACTTCCCCCTTTTGTAAGGTTTCATGCATTTTATGAAGTTTAGCTTTCAATGCGTCTAATTCAGAGATAACTTTCTGAAATTTTTTGCAGCACTCATCAATCTTCCTTGGATCGCACGCAGCACCTTTTGTCTGAGCTTTTACTGGTAGAGAATAAAACAATAAAATAATAAAAATTAAGCTGATATAAAATGCTGGCTTTTTCATTTGTCTGGTTCTCCTTGAAAAATATTTAATTGTTGAACGTTCCCCCGGCAAATTACCTGTGCTTTACCCTCCTGAGGCATTGGGGGCTATCACCCTGCACTGTTTTTTTATGCCTGGTGAGTTTCATCATCCCGGCAACATGTTTCTTTGCCACCATAATGTCAAGCAGGTATATTGTATGATTCTTAAATCAAGGTGTCAAAAGTTTTATAAAAAGGTCCCAATTGACACCCTGGAATATTTATCCTATAATGGGCTGAAATCTGTATAACTTTTTAACAGGAGCATTAAAACATGAGTATAAAGCGAACTCTGGCTATTATTAAACCTGATGCAGTGGTGGCAGGGCATACTGGTAAAATAATCGGTGAAATTGAAAAAAATGGTTTTAAAATTGTTGCTATGAAAATGCTTCATTTGACGATCAGGCAGGCAGAAGGTTTTTATGCTGTTCACAGTGAAAAGCCTTTTTTTAAAGATCTGGTAAATTTCATGACAGAAGGTCCGATTGTTACCATGATTCTTGAGAGGGAAAACTCCATTTTGCAGTGGCGTGCAGTAATGGGCGCAACTGATCCGGCAAAAGCTGAGGAGGGAACCATTCGCAAAACTTACGGAACCAGCCTGCAGAGAAACGCTGTTCACGGCTCTGATGCAGAGGACACGGCTGGGACTGAAACCCGATATTTTTTCAATGCAATGGAAACCCTTTAAAAGTATCATTACCATCAGTTTGAAGGAAGAGAAAATGGGTAAGTCAGGTTTTTCTTCGTTAGGCAAAAAAATTCGTGACGCAGAAAAGGAACTTACAAAAGGCCTTGTTAAATGGAAACTCAAACGGGAAGGACGGCCACTGCCTGACGAAAAAGTTCTGGATAAAGGATCGAAACAGATAGTGGAAGAGGCCCATAAAATGGTAAAGAAACAGGGCAAAAGCCTTTTTAAAGAACTGAAACATGCCAGAAATGAATTCATGAAGGCATATAATGAGGATGACAAAAAAAAGGATTGACGACTTTGTAAAAAGTCCTTCTGCTGTGTCAAGCTGCAAATCCTGAGCTTTATTCTTTGTCGCCTGTTTTTTGATTTTTTACAATTTCATCAGGGATTAAATTTAGCGGAGCAAATGAATTTTCCAGATAACACTGAACATAAGACTGTTACAAACACAAATGAAGAGAAACCCGGCTTTGACCGGAGAATGACCTGGGAAGAGATCAATAAATATCCTATTAAAAGATATAATGGGGCGGTATGTGTTGTCAGCTCACCTGAGGATCTAATCCCTGCTGCGCAAGAACTCAACAGAGAAACAGTTCTGGGATTTGACACTGAAACAAGGCCATCTTTTAAAAAGGGGCTGAATTATTCTCCTGCGCTTATCCAGCTTGCCAGCAGAGAGACGGTCTATCTTTTTCATCTGACACATTTGACGTTTCCACCGATGCTCAGGGAAATTCTCTCGAACCCTGGAATTATTAAAGCAGGCGTTGCAGTGGACCACGACATTACAAAACTCAAAGAACTGGGGCATTTCAGGCCAGCGGGCTTTGTTGACCTTGGAGATATTGCAAGGAATTCAGGCATTAAAAACCACGGTTTGCGGGGACTGGCAGCAATCCTGTTAGGTGTCCGCATCTCCAAGCAGGCACAGGTGTCAAACTGGGCACAAAAGGCCCTGTCACCTGAACAGGTAAGGTACGCTGCAACAGATGCATGGGCCAGCCGCGAAATTTATCTGCAATTTAAAAAAGATGGATTCAGCAAAAGCCTTACGCGCACACCTTAAAACAAGCTCAATTTGTCATCATCAGAGGTGATTGTTAAACAGGGGATCTATGACAAATATTCTACTGCCTGCTATTGCACTTACTGTTTCAATAATTCTTGCCATGGTTGTTTTCTTTCTGTTTATCATTTTAAACAGAAAATTTTTCAGATCTGAAAAGAGCTTTGAGTCTGTGGAAAAAATTATGGAGAGG
>JAJRXD010000135.1 GCA_024276465.1 Deltaproteobacteria bacterium | reverse complement strand
CAGGTACATTTTTATTCCTGTCCGGGTAAGCCCGAAAAAACTGATTTGTACTGGTGAGCATAAATCTTATAAAGAAGCAGATATCTTTGTCAAACTGGAGGAGCTGTAACGATTCCTGAAGCTGTTTGCGATATTGATCAACCAGTTGAGATAAATAAGTTTTAAATATTGGATATTCCAACGACAAGAATATCCAATATTGATAGTAGTGAAATTATTCAATATCAATGGTACCAAGACAACATCTGTTGGAACCATAAAATAAAGATATTGCTTCACACATAGAGATGTGTTATGTTATGTGTAGAAAGGAGGCAATATGGCAACCAATCTGGCATTAGACGACAAACTTATTATTAAAGCTCAAAAAGCAGGTCATCATAAAACAAAGAAAGAGGCTGTAACAGCTGCTTTAAAGGAATACATATCGCTAAGAAAACAATTGGAGATTGTTGACTTGTTTGGGACAATTGACTTTGATAAGAGCTTTAATTATAAGAAAGCCAGGAAAAGATGAAGGTGCTTGTTGATACCTGCATTTGGTCTCATGTGCTCAGACATAAAAAACCTGATGCTGATTTATCAGGGAAACTAAATGAAATTATTAAAGATGGCAGAGTGGTCATGATCGGTCCAATTCGACAGGAACTTTTGTCCGGCATTTCCGATACTTCTCAATTCAAGAAACTTAGGGATAAGCTATCCTTTTTTGAGGATCTCTCGTTAGTATCTGACTATTTTGTCAAAGCAGCAGAATTCTGCAATATTTGCAGGAAGAAGGGGATTCAGGGCTCAACAACTGATTTTTTAATCTGTGCTGTTTCGAACTTGCAAAAGCTTCAAATATATACAGACGACAAAGATTTCATGAATTATAAAAAGTATTTACCGATTCATTTATATAAATAGGTTCTGACCCTTATTATTAACGTATGGGGGCTGAACCCTCGCGTCTTCCTTATTTCAGCCATATGATTAATATCATAGAATTAAAATTTAATTGCGTTATAATATCTGAAACTACACAGGAGGATGAAATATGTTGAAAGAAAGAGTTGAAGAGGTGCTGGGAAAGGTAAGACCCATGCTGCAGAGGGACGGTGGAGATGTTGTGCTCGTTGATGTCCAGGATGACGGAATTGTAAAGGTGAAACTTACGGGCGCGTGCTCGGGATGTCCCATGTCCACGATGACGCTGAAAAACGCGATTGAGGAAACGATTAAAAAAGAGATTCCTTAAATAAAGTCTGTGGAACAGGTAAGCTGATTGCAATGAGTAATGATCACGTATTTTGTAGCTGTTCATTGATCATTGTCCCCTTCGGGATTTGTATGAAACATGTCGGACAGACAGATAAGGAGTAATTTATGGAGCTGACAGTCGTCTGGTATCTCAGAATGAGTCTCATATACTTTGTGGCCGGTGTGCTCGTCGGGTTTGCAATGCTGCTTTGGCCGGCTGAGTCGGGATACTTTATCCCTGTGCATACGCATTTAAATCTTCTGGGTTTTATGTCCATGATGATTTACGGCGTGGGATATCATATACTGCCAAAGTTCAGCGGAAAGCTGATGTACAGTCCTAAAATAATGAAGGTCCAGTTCTGGCTGGCAAATGCCGGGCTTATCGGGATGGCGGCAAGCTGGCCGTTCAGTGCGATGGAAGAGAGCCCTTTGTTCGGGACGATACTTATATTTTCGGCATTTCTGACGTTGCTCTCGGCTATATTGTTCGCCTTTAATATGATGAAAACTGTTAAATCAGCCTGAAATCAGCTCTAAGTTTTTTGCGGCAATTTTCTGCCCCTTTTTTCAGTTTGTATGATGCAAATCATAGAATCTATTTTTCCTTTCCTCTAAAATATAAACATGTTCCATATGATGATCAAAACGAAACAGCAGCAATGATCGTTGTATCCGGATCCGGAAAACTATAAGATTCATTAAAGCATATTGAGGAGGCAAGACATGACTATGGAAGTAACCAAGGACTCTGTTATCGGAGAAGTTATCAGGGAAGTCCCAGGGGCGCAGGAGGTGATAGAAAAATATTTCGGTAATGGATGTTTCACCTGTCCCGGGATAAATATAGAGTCGATAGCGTTTGGATCAACAATGCATAACATAGACCCGGAGAAGGTTGTAGATGAGATCCGGAAACTGACGGAGAACGGGAATGAATCATAAGTGCTTTAACTGCGGCAAGGGAAGTGAAGATGTTTTACTGCTTTCTTGTGAGCATAAGGGAGAGGAGCTGTTTGTATGCATGAAATGCCTTCCCGTTCTCATCCAGAGCGCAGCCTGAAAGTGTATTAATAAACCGGAATGTCAGGTCTTGCGCCAGATCAGCAGACATGATGGTCCCCTCGTGTGTCCCACCAGACTTTTCATTGTAATATTCATTATGTTATATCCCCCCTTTGGAAAAAGGGGATAGGGGGATTTTTAAAATAATCCCTTGCCTTCCTGCAGAAATTAAGAGTGCCGGTTAGAGGCATGTAAAATATTGTGTAAAATATCTTGACAAGTGCAGTGCGTTATGTTATTGTTTACATAAGGCTTTTCTAATTAAATCAATCAAACCAGTTACTTTAATTATTTCAAAAGGGAGGAAGTATTATGTCACGCTTGGATCTTCGGTGTAAAGTCGAGCTGCCTGTATTCATTATTGCTAAAAATAATGGCGGAAGTGGTGTTACTGAAACCGAAGCGAAATTCACTTCCCTCAGTCTGAGCGGAGGCTATGTTGACCATAGTCATCCATTCAGTGCAAACAAGATTCTCGGCTTGAGATACGACCTTCCAAAGCATGGGGAATTTGAGATATTGGGAGAAGTGGCGCGCTCTGAAGGCAGGGGATTTGCGACCAGATTTTATAACCTGAACAGGGATGCCAAGTTAAAACTATGGGACTTCTTGAAGGAAAACATTGCAGATGACCCTTCATGCCCCTATTGCGGGAAAGAATATACTAAGAAGCTCAGAACGTGCGAGATATGCGGCTGGAACCTCAATTTCTATTCCCAGGATTATATTGTTGATCATGAAAAGGAATCTTTTGTAAAAAGACTCGAGTCAAAAAGCGGTCTGTTTTCTATTGAGGACATGTATAAAATTCTCAACTTTATCGATGTTCAGGTCCTGAAGATAGGCAAGAACCTTGATATAAACGAGGAGTTTGTAGGTTCGAGCCAGGGGATTTTAAATGTCTTCTCAATGATAAGAAAGGTTGCGCCTACTGATATCCCGGTGCTCATTACAGGGGAGAGCGGTACCGGAAAAGAGTTAACAGCGATGGCCATACATGAAAGAAGCCAGAGGAAGAACAAACCATTTGTCACAATAAACTGCGCCGCCATCCCTGACAACCTCCTTGAGGCGGAGCTGTTTGGTCATGAGAAGGGTTCATTTACCGGCGCTCATATCAGTAAAACCGGGAAATTTGAATATGCTGACGGCGGCACGATATTTCTCGATGAAATTGGTGAACTCTCCACCAGGCTCCAGTCAAAAATCCTCAGATTTCTCGAGGACAGGATTGTGGAGAAGATTGGATCAAATAGCGGCAAAAAAATTGATACAAGACTCATAGCTGCAACGAACAAAGATCTGAAAACCGCTATTGCAAAAGGGTCTTTCAGAAAAGATCTTTTTTACAGGCTGGACGTGTTTAATATTAACCTCCCCCCGGTGCGTGACAGGGCGGAAGACAAAGTAATTCTTGCCAGATATTTCCTGAATAAATATTCGAAGGAGATGAACTTAAGTAAAACATTAACCGCTGAGGCGGTGGATGCCGTGAGGAATTATGACTGGCCGGGTAATGTGCGGGAAATTATCAACAAAGTGAGAAGGGCGGTTGTAATGTCAAAAGACCCGTCCATAACGCCTGTTGATCTTGACCTGAATGTTCCTGTTATGCATACTGAATCCATCACATCGCTGAAAGAGGTGAGATACTCTATAGAAAAACAGAAATTGATTGAGGCCCTGAGGCACTGCAATAACAATATCTCAAAAGTGGCAAGGGTGCTCGGAATCAGCAGGCCTTCTGTATACAGTCTGAGGAAGAAATATCATATTTAGGCTTACCCGCCGGCAGCTCTCCTTTTCTGAAAGTGTAAATAAATTCTTAACATGTAATGTGAATTTACACTCAGTCAAGCTAATTCAGAAATCATTTACTCTGATCTCCTTGATAAATAAGCAAATATTAAGTAGGCATACTATTTGCAGTATTATCTGCAAAGGAGGTTAACATGTTTGTCAAAAAAACGGTTTCACTCTCGAGCATACTTGATGAATCCCCCTTTTTTACTGAACTTTCCTTTAAAGAACGGGAGAAACTTATCAGTGAGCTGCTTCAAACATACCCGGAGCTCTGTGAGCAGAACACCCCGGACATGGAAGTGGGTTACGAAGCGAGCTGGTTTGCAAAACAGGGTCATTAAAACGGCTTGTCCCTCCAGGCCCTCAGGTTATCTTCTCATAACTGAAAAAATATATTGACTTAAAAGGGCAAATAGAATAAAATCAGGCCATTATTGCAACAATAATGGTAGTTAATCCGGATGTTGATGAATACAGGTAGAATGAAAAGCAGTCTATGTATAATAATCTTCTGGGACGAGGCTGATTTCTGAAGTCGTCGTCTGCCTGACAGGCTCGCCATAAATTTTCAGCATTCCCCTTTTATCCGAAAACATCAAACATCAAAGATCAAAGATCAAAATTAAGGAGAATTATTTATATGATAAAAACCCTTCCATAATTTTGATTTATTATTTTTAATATTTGATCTTTTGTTGCCTGCGATTATTACCCATAACTGAATACTTACTGCAGTGTCAACATTGACATTTAAACCCCTTTTATTTTAATAATACTATATGAAAAAGGCGGTTATATTGCCTTTACTGTTTGTTTTTTTCATGAGCAGCGGTGAGGCGTCAAGGCAGACCACTGTAAAAAAACTTCGCTATTCATCTTACAAGAGCCATACCAGGATCGTTGTAGATCTTAACGGTCCCATCGAGTATAAACAACACCGCATTTCAAATCCCGACAGGCTTTTTTTTGATCTGAAAAAGTGTGCATTGCCGGGGAACATGAAAAAGACCATCACTGTCAACAACGGTACGATCAAAACTGTTCGCTTTGCCCAGTTTGACAGGAATACCGTCAGGGTGGTGCTTGATATTAACAGGCTGAAAAAATATTCCTCTTTCATGCTTAATGACCCGAACAGGCTTGTGATCGATGTATACCCGGCAGTGAAAGCCAAAACAAAAAAAAGAGTACGGAAGCACAAAAAGGTCCTGCCGGACCAAAAGATACAGAGGATCCGGACAGTAGTGATTGATCCGGGGCATGGGGGGAAAGATCCCGGCGCTGTGGGGCCGAGGGGCCTGAATGAAAAGGACATCACGCTGTATGTCGGGAAAAAACTCGGGAAAATCCTGAAGGCAAGGCATAGAGTGAATGTAGTGTATACACGGGACAGGGATATATTCGTTCCCCTTAATAACAGAACGGAAATTGCCAATTCGAAAAAGGCGGACCTTTTTATTTCTATTCATACCAATGCGAGCAAGAAGAGAAGGGCGCGGGGCATAGAGACGTATTTCCTGAACTGGACAAACAACAGGCAGGCCCTCAAGGTTGCTGCCAGGGAAAACAGGATCTCTATCACCAGAATGCGGAAGATACAGGACGGCCTCCAGATGAT
>JAJRXD010000004.1 GCA_024276465.1 Deltaproteobacteria bacterium | reverse complement strand
CTCACCGGCAGGCACGGTCATTTCTGCTGGAGCTGTGCCGCCGGAATTTAACGAAAAACATGAGTATGGCAGAGCTTGGCAGGAATCTGGGTAATATCAGCGGGGCAGCCATTGTATTAAACAGCAAACGGCTTAATGCTGCTTTGCAAAAAGACAGAAGCTTGATGAGGATGTTTGAAATGTTGGAAAGGAAGTCTGCCTGTTAATAGTTTAGGTTTGACCCCATGACACCATGACCCCATGACACCACTATCTCCCGAAAAATTTAAAAGTCCTCCAAAAAAATATCACCCAAAGGGGCTTGCTATTCTTTATGAAGACCGCGATATTCTTGTTGTGAATAAAGCAAGTGGTCTTTTAACAGTCAGCAATGATAAGGTCAGAGAGAATACAGCTTATTATCTCTTGAATACGTACGTACGAAAAGGGAATCAGAAATCAAGAAACCGGGTATTTATCGTGCATCGTCTGGATAGAGATACTTCCGGTGTTATTGTTTTTGCTAAAAATGAAAAAGCCAAGCATTATCTTCAGGAAGAGTGGCAGGGGTTTGCAAAAAAGTACTATGCTGTTGTCCATGGGAAGCTGCCGGAGAAGGAGGGTGTAATTACCTCATATCTTGCAGAAAACCGTGCTTATAAAATATATTCTGTTGATGATCCTGAAAAAGGTAAGCTTGCCAGGACCGGGTACAAAGTTTTGAAAGAATCAGAAAAGTACAGTCTGCTTGAAATAGATCTGCTTACAGGCCGGAAAAATCAGATCCGGGTCCATTTGTCGGAAAAAGGTTGTCCTGTAGCTGGAGATAAAAAGTATGGAAAAAACGAAAAGGGTATTAAGAGACTTACCCTTCATGCAGCCTCCATAACAATATTACACCCCTATACAAAAGAGAAGATGACCTTTAAGCTAAAGCTTCCTGCTTATTTTAAATCAGTTGTAAACAGTTAACCACGACTGCTTTTTAAAGAGGAAAACACTAAATACAGTCAGGTCCAGCCAGATAATTGATGAACAGCCTTCATAAATAATTCTACCCCCCGCAATGCGCGAACTGTCAGATACTGTTGTGGCGTTTTTGTTGACATGCAAGCGGTTTTAACTTATGCTTTTCATTCAGAATGCAAATTTCTGTTAATTGTAAGCCCTGGTCAGAACAGAAAGAAACCTGTAAAGGGTGATACAATTTAGCTGACTAAAAAACTAAGGCTGTGTCCTTAGCATAAACCTGAAAACAGTTTTAAAGGAAAATTAATGATCAGGAATCATCTCAAATTATTTTTCACAATTATCACTATTTTACTTGCAGGGATTTGCTTTGTTTCATGTTCTAAGAAAACTGAAATCAAACCAGCCAGGGTTGGTCAGCCCATGCCTGATTTTACCCTCCCAGCCTATCAGGGAGGGGAAGTATCTCTTTCGGGTTATAAGGGAAAGAATATTCTCCTGATTTTTCCAAGAGGATTGTCCGGAAAGAAACGTTTTTGTGCCATAGACAACTACCGGTATGCAGAACTTATGGAAATTGAAAATGCAAAAAAAATAAGGGAAAAATATAATGTTGAAATACTGTATGTTTTTCCATACAGCAGAAAGATTGTCCAGGCCTGGGTAGAGAAAAATCCACAACAGCTTGAAGACATTGAAAAATGGAAAACCCCTCCTGCATCTAAAAAACTGACTGAAGGTCGGAAGAAGTCTATTGAACGTAACAGAAAGCTTTTCCCGAAAACCTTTAAACTGAAGAAAGGTGAAGTTCCCACCCCCTTTCCTATCTTAATTGATGAAGCAAGAGAAGTATCCAGGGGGCTGGGTATTTTTACTAAGGAATGGGGAGGGAGTAAAGCAGATCAGAACATCTCCAGTTTTTTTATTGTGGATAAAAAAGGAGATCTCAGGTTCAAACATATTGCAAAGGATCCATTTGATCTGCCTGATTTTGATAAATTAATAGCAACCCTCGAAAGCATTGCTGCTGAGTGAAGCTCTCCTGGGAACTTATCCGAACATAACGCTAAATAATTTTATTGAGCAAAATATTTTATGAACTCACATAACATCTGGAAATACTGTTACTGGCTGAATTCAAGCCTGCTGTCTGGCTTGAAAAAGGAGATACAGGAAAGAGGAATCCATATAGCAGAGGCCAGGCAAAACCCGTGTGAGGCAATGCTTGGAGAGATTGGGTATGCGGAGCCATACACCTGGACATCTATCTGTAAGTATGATGCTGCCCCGTGGTATAACAAATCTGTTTTTAAAGACAAAATTCTTGTTGTTTCGTCATTCCCCCTGGACAGGGAATACGAAAAGTGTCTTGAAACAACGATTACACCTGTGTCCTTTGATCCTTCCGGCATGCCGACTGAGGAAGAAAAGGAAGAGCTTTTAAGGGATGCTGTGTTTCAGGATCGAAAGCCGCCTGAGTGGGACAAATTTCCAAGAGAGATGGGAGAACAGATTACCCTGGGTATTTCAAAGATGACCGGCAAGCCTAAAGTTTCATGGGATGCCCTGTTTCAAACATGGACGGCAGTTCATTCAAATTTTGTTTCACCGCGTTACCGGGCTGATGAAAGCTATATGAAAGCCCCTTATTCTATTGGTGACTCATTTACAATAAGCAGCTGCTGTGTGGAACTGTTTAACCTTTTAGAATCCCGTGAGAAGGCATTATTAGTGCGGCCCTGTACCGGGGCAGCACTAATAAAGGCACTTGAAAAAGACCAGTATTATTTTGTAAGGATTGTAAAAAACGAAACATCAAAATTCAGATAGGGGCATGCAATGAAAATAAAATATGCTGCTTAAATTTTAAACACTTTATTTTCATTGCCCCCGTTTGTTCCTGCCCCATCATGCAAAAACATGCCAGCAACATTGCCCCCTACATATCTTGTGATGTTTTTCCCGTTAACCTGCAACCACAGATTTTCTATACTTTTTCCGCCTGGTTCAACAGCATAATGCTTGTGCTGACCTGTGCTGCGGTTAAATACTGCTACATCGTCTGCAATGACCAGGCTCAGGTAAAACAAGGCAAAAATAAAACCTAAAAACAAACTGTCGATTATCTGTTTCATCTTGAGTACTCCCATGTGTTTTCATGTTTATTATATTCAGGTTTGGAATCCTGTGGCGCATACTGGTACTTGTTCTCATGACGGTTGTATTTCATCCCTGCATTTAAAGTAACAGCAAACAGTAATAAAAATATGGCTGCAGTTAAAATTTTTATTTGGATCTCCCTGCTTTAATGAATCGTTGTTTGGTAAATACAGTGACTCATATGTTCAGAGTGTAGCAGGGGGTGTGTCATATGCGGTCAAAAAAAATAATTTTTTAAAAAAAGTTGTTGCTATTGATGGTATCTTAATATATCGATATATAGTGGCTGGCCTGAATAACATCTCCCGATATTGTATTTTGTGATTTTTTTTACGGATTGAAAGTTCCAGCTGCTTAATAAAATCTTTCCCAGGGGGTGAAAAAGTGTCAAGAGGAGATCAGCTTGGGAGGCAATGGAGTATTATTCAGACAATTGTTGCCTCTAAAACTGGTAAAGCAGTTGCTGAGCTGGCAGACGAGCTGGACTGTAACCCGCGGACAGTCTACCGTGATCTGAATGCCCTGCAGGTTGCAGGGGTTCCAATTTACGATGAGAAGATTGACGGAAAAAACCTCTGGTCAATAACAGATATCTACAAGCATCACATTCCTATCCATTTCAGTCTCCCGGAGCTTATGGCCCTGTACTTCAGCCGTGATCTTCTGAAGGCCTTGCAAAGCACAGTGTTTCATGATTCGCTTGAATCTCTTTTCAGAAAAATTAAAACAACCCTGCCGCCGGAATCCGAGAAGTTTTTAAAAAACATCCAGCAGGTTCTCTGTGTGGCACAGAGGCAGTACAAGGAGTACAGGAAGTATAAGGAGATAATCAACAGGGTAAACGGGGCAGCTGTGAAAAAGCAGACTGTGAAAATAGTATATTACACAATGAGCCGCAGGCAGGAAACCTCACGAAAGGTTGACCCGTATAAAATATGGTATTTTAACGGCAGCTTCTATCTTGTGGGGCAGTGCCATCTGCGCAATGACATAAGGACATTTGCGCTTGAGCGGATAAAGCTGCTTACTGTTACAAAGGAGGAATTTAAGGTGCCGGATGATTTCAGCATCGAGGAGCTGATGAGCGGGTCGTTCGGCGTAATAAAAGGAAAGCCTGAAAAGATACGGGTGCTTTTTGATGCCGACATTGCCGGGTATATAGAGGAAAAGGTGTGGCATGAAAGCCAGAAACTTCACAAGTATGATGATGGCTCAGTAATATTTGAGGCAGATGTGGCAGTCACGGATGACCTGAAGGCATGGATACTTGGCTGGGGAGCAGATGCGGAAGTGCTTGAGCCAAAGTCCTTAATAAAAGAGATGAAAGAAGAAACGCTCAGGATGTTTGAAAGATACAATATTGTTCGTGAGGTCAAAGAAGAAAAAACATTATGAACCCTAACTTAGAAAGGAGGTAATTTAATGGCAGCAAAACCACTTACCAAAGCACAACTTGTTACGGTACTTGCAGAGAAACTGGATATGAGCAAAAAGGATGTTAATAATTTTTTAGATACGCTTGCAGATATTGCATGGAAGGAAGCGAAAAAGAAGGATAGCTTTGTTCTGCCTGGGTTTGGGAAGCTTGTGAAAGTTAAACGTAAAGCCCGCAAGGGAAGAAACCCTGCAACCGGTGAAGAAATTAAGATACCGGCAAAGACTGTTGTGAAGTTCAGGGTGGCAAAAGCTTGTAAGGATGCTATTGTTCCACCTAAGAAGTAAAGGTTGTTTAGTTATAATATTGAAAAAATGCAATGTCACTATAGATTTTATTGTTTAAGTATTTTTTTGTAACGTCCGAAGACAGTATCAACTTTTAAACAAATGGAGGATCTGTTCTATGGCAAGTTCAAAACAAATAAAGAAGTGGATCGCTGCAAACAAAAAAACTCTCGCGGCTGTTCAGGGCAAGATTAAAAGATTTGAAGTTGCTCTGAAGAAAGCAGAGGTTGCAGAAAAGAAAGCAGCAGCAGCCAAGAAAAAAGCAGTACCAAAGAAAAAGGTGGTGCCAAAGAAAAAAGCAGCACCAAAGAAAAAGAGATAATATTTTGCAAACTGCCCGGATGAGTCAAACAGCTTGTCCGGGCAGTTTTTTTAAAAATTTTTTCCGCTGTTTCAGCCATACCGGGGCCTTCATTCCCAAATTTTATCAATGCCCGTTTTGATTTAAAAAGTGGACCTGTAATGATAATTGCAAAAACAACACTCCTGCACAAAGTGGATTACAATTTGCGATTTATCAAAAAAGCTGAGGTTTGCAAAAATTTACTGCTGATTCTTTTCTTCCATAATGTCAATTGATCAATGAAAAATGAATTTGCCCTTGTACAATATGCTGTTTACAAAACAGATGGTGGATCAGGGTTACCAGAACGAGCTTTCCCTAACTACATTGCAAGACATAAATTACAGCAGGTGTATTATGAGCACATCTGTTACAGAGAACTGATTTTGTTAAATTTTTTTATTATTTTTGACCTTTCGGAAAGCAATTGTGGGGCAGATCATTAAAGGCGGCAGGAATTTTCCAAGCTTAATAAAAGGCTTTCCATCTCCTTTGCTTCTGAAACAGCTTTGCTTATATTATCATTAAGGGGATTATTTTCAATTACTACAAAGATATGAGAAAGTGATAAATTAAATTTATTTGCAAAGGCCTCATAGAATCTGAGGGAAGGTTTTATAGCACCTTTTTCATACATTGATAAAAGAGGTGAAGTAACGTTTAGCTGCTGCGATAAATCCTTCTGCTCTATGCCTGCAGCAAGCCTTATCATTTTCAGTCTTTTGCCTAATTTAACAGCTATATCCATATAAAAAAAGTTGTTTGGTGTTGAAGTAAAATAATTTTTATCAGGACCAAGATTAATCGTATATGTTGTGATAATAGCTGTTTATAACACAATATATGGGGTTGTCAAGAAATAAATTCAGATGGACCGTACAATCAGCAATTTTTTCTCTGTTGTGCAGAGAATCCAACATATAATGGGTTAATTAAACAGGCAGGGTTGACGACTTCGTAAAGTCCACCTGTTCCGAGAATATGGGGACAACCCCAGTCATATTGCGACGTACAACTAAGCATGACTCATTCCTTCGGTTTTGTGCGCCTTGAATTTGAAGCTTTTTACGACTGTATCAAGCTTTGCAGATCCTTATGTCTGGCAGTATTTTGTGTAAGTCGGAAGTCCCACAAATTCAACATTACAATTTTTTTGAAAACATATGGCCATTCCTGTTGATTCGCAACGTAAAACAGAGCCTTTGACTTTAACAAAACAGTGATCACCTGAAAAAAAATAGAAGGTTTTTGCCATGGGAAAACCGATTTCAGCGATTATTTCAGTACCTTCAGGAATATGTTGCTTTGAAATAATAAAAGCGCCCTCTGCACAAATGTTCCTGGTCATATAATAATGCGAGGTATAAGTTTTTTCTGATACCATGTTCAGCACTTTAAGCTTTACAGGGACTGAGCGGGCAAATCGTGTACAATTTCTTTTTTCTTCCATACGCATCAAATATGATCAAAAAACAGACATTTTTGTTGCTCTGAATAACTGTTAAGGAGACACTTATATCAAATTTCTTGATATAAGTGTAGCATCTGAGATGCTTTAAGTCAAGTAATTAGTGTATTTCATTTACATATAAAAATAAAATCAAATGATGTTATTAAAATACACCTCTTTTTTATAAGCAGAGCTTCAGGTGGTGTATCAAATAAGTTGACACTGCTAAGGCAGGAACAGGTTTTGAAAAAAGATTTTTCCAGTGATCTGTTAATAAGGTTTCTGGAAAAACAGGAATGAAACTAATGAAAATGAAAAATTACAGGTGCCTGGTTAATGCAATTAATTTGTCTAAGTCAAGGGGCTTGTGGAGCACAGCAAGAACCCCTGCCTGCTTTGCTTTATCTGTCAATTCAGTCAAAGTGTAGGCTGTCATTAAAACTGTTTCGGTTCGGGAAGATATTTTTTTGATTTTTTTTAACAGATCCAAACCATTCATGTCAGGCATTTTGTAATCTGTTAAAACAAGATCAAAGATTTTTTTTTTAATCTGATCAATAGCATCAGAGGCGCTTGCGGAGGTATCCACATTATAGCCTTTATCCGAAAGGATGTAGTTTAATGTTTTGAGCATCCCCAAATCGTCATCAACAATCAAAATGTTGACAGGAACTTTCACTGATTATCATCCTTTCGCGAAAAATCTTACAGTGAATTTGCTTCCTCGCCCCACAGTGCTTTCAACCATCACTTTCCCCCTGTTTGCCTGTGCTAAATTTTTACAAATTGCAAGCCCTAACCCAATGCCATTTTCTTTACTGGTAAACAGGGGCTCAAATATTTGATCCAGGTTGTCATCAGGAATGCCGCAGCCTTCATCAACAAAAATGATATCAACATTGCCATTAAATGCCCTTGTTGAAATTTTGAGAGTACCCCCTTTTTTCATTGCCTGGGCAGCGTTATCAATCATATTGGCAAATATTTGTCCCACTTGAACAGGATCTATGGAAACAGAAACAAAATCGTGTGAAAAGTCAGTGCTCACAGTGATATTTTCAGGTATTGAGCATCTTGACAAAGTCTCTTTGACCAGTTGATTAATGTCAATGTCCTGGCGGACAGGCAGCTTGATCCTGGAAAAATCCAAAATATCTGAAACAATTTTACTGGCAGTGGCTATTTCCCGGACAATGATGTTTATATTATCTTCAACAGCTTCATCTGAACTTGACTGGAATTTCATTTTGAGAAAATAACAGGCATTATTTATTACAGCCAGTGGATTGCGAAGCTCGTGTCCAACACAGCTTGCCAGCTGTCCCATGACAGCAAGTTTTTCTTTTTGAAAAAGAGCTTCGCGTGTTTTCATGAGTTCTTGGGTTCGTTTCTCAACCCGCTGTTCAAGCTCTTGGTTCAGGCGTTGCAGTTCTTCCTGAGCTTTTTTGCGAGAGGTGATCTCCTGTTGAAGCTGTTCATTGGATTTTTTCAGGTTTGTTGTCTTTTGCTCTACTAATTCCTGAAGGTGCCCCTGATATTTTTTCAGCTCGTCTTCTGCATGCTTTCGATCTTCAATTTCAGTTTTAAGATCATTATTGGTTTTTACTATACTTTTTTCAAGACGTCCGATATAGAAATAAAAAAATGTAAACAGCAGCAGGCTGATAAAGGCGCAGATCGCAGTCTGTACTATCAGTGATAAACGGGATGATGCTTCGTCTTTTTCCACATCATTCAGAACAATCATATCGCCCACATTTTGCTTTTCAGCATCAATAAGTGCCACGAAGCCGCCGCAATAGTTTTTGCCTGAAACCCTTAATTTAACGATTTTTTCTTTGTGGTCAACTTGAAGGTTCTTAAGTTCAAGAGTTAAGTCAGCAGGCAAACCCTCAGAGTATTGGTTGATTATTACAAAGCGGGGATACTGATCCCAATCTCCTGTGCGCCCCATCATCCTGAGGCCTTCCTCCCATTTGCTGCGCTCAAGGTATTGTTTGTAGATGAGAAAAATCAGTTCAACACCCAAAATATTTTTCAGGTTGGTGGTGACCGCGTCAATCTCCTCACCCAGTTCAATAAAACCGGTCAGCTTTCCATTTATTCTCCATGGGTAAACTACACGTAGTGTGAATGTGCCAAATGGCCCTAACTCTATTCCGGACGTCAATTCCCCATTCCGGACCGTATGATCAAGAGTAAACCGGTTTATGCTGTCACCATAGCGCAGGGGGTTGTGAATTCTCAGGAAACATGACTTGTCCAGATTATGGAAATAAAAGTGAGTAACAGGGTTTTTAAGTTGAATATTTTTAAAGATTGGCATTGCATGTTTGAGCAGCAAGCCCCGATCCTTTGCCAGCCAGGCTTTTTGCAGGATTTTATTATTCTGCAGCAGCTCGATCTGGCTTGCCATTAACTTTGAATCAGCTTCCAGCACCATAGGAAGCAGTTCCTTCATTTCGACTGTCTCATGTTTGACATCTTCAATGATTTTTCGTTTATGATGCCAAAAGATGCTTAAGATGGAAACTCCCAGCATTACAGCAAATGCAAAGGCTACTGGCACAAGGATGCTTGTCTTGATTCTGTTAATTTTTTTTCCCGCCTGAAAATGAGTATTTCTTAAAAAGAATACTCAACATTGTGGTTAATTGCAATATAAATTGCTAAAAGCCTTCCTCTGAAATACCGGTATTTGTTTTCTGTGCTTGCACTGTTCAGCTTTTTTTAATCTAATGTTGCTGTTATATATTGACGAAGATTGTAAAATATAAACCTGAATTAAGTGATTCTTAAACTCAGGTGCATGAATTATTCTATAACAGTAAAAGAAGTGAAAAAGATAAAATTTAAATTAATTCATAAAATAATATGTGTTTTTGCAGCAGTGTTTATTATCTTTTTTCTGCTGACAGGGATTATCGCTCAAAAAACTCTTGAGCATCAGGTCAATGTTAATGCTGAGGAGTATGTTGCAACCCTGATAAATGATGAGGGAATCGATATTGATAATTATTTTAAAAAATTAGAGGCTTTGGGACAAAGGTCGGTGAATTTTATTAAAAAAACATTGAAACATGAGCCAACCCCGGTTGAGTTGCAGGAGTTTGACAAAAAATACAGATATATAAACGGAGCGCTCAGGTCAAATCTCACAGCTTTTCATGATGAGGACATCTCAGGTGTTTTCCTGTCTAACCACACAGACTTGAATTATGAGATAAAAAAAATAATAATTGCTACTGAAGGGACATTTGACGACTATGCAAGGGGAGTTTCAGGCACAGTATTTAACATGTATATTATTACCAGGCAACAGCTTATCAGGATATATAAAAAAGACTGGGCTTTTGCGGTTGAGCCAGATCATGATTTCTCAAAAGATTTTTTTTATTTCATAGCAGACCCAGAGCATAATCCTGAGCGGAAGTCCAGGTGGACAGATCCATATTATGATTCCATCTGGAAGCACTGGATGACCAGCCTGATTACGCCCATATATACTGGCAATGATTTTTGGGGAATCGTTGGTCATGATGTAATCCTTGATGATGTCTACAGACAAGTCCTTAAAAAGAAATATTTTAACACTGGATATGGTTTTATTTTTGATTCCAAAAAAAATATTGTAATACATCCTCATCATCTTAACAAACTTTTTGAGACAGCTGAAATGGGAACAAAACTTACTTTCAGCGACATTGGTGACCAGGCTCTTACAGGCGCAATTTCAAAAGCAGTTGAAAACATCAATACAACAGGAGAAATTCTGGAGATCGATTTTTCCAGGGATGGCAAGGAGTTTCATTTGCAAACATATAAACTTGACTTCCTTGACTGGTATTTTGGGATAGTTGTTCCCAGTGAAGAAGTCATAAAAATGCTGCCTCAATTCAGGAAACAATTTCTTATAGGCGGCATTGTATTGAGCATTATTATCTTTTCTGTCGTGGTCCTGCTTGTCTATTGTTATGTCATATCTCCTATTATTAATTTGACCAAAGTTGCCAGGGAGATTCGATCAGGTAATTTTAACAAAAAAGCAGAAGTAAAGGGGCATGATGAAATAGGTGAACTTGCAACAGCATTTAATGATATGACCGATAAGTTAAACAAATCGTTTAAAAATCTTCAAAAGGAGAATGCTGAGCGCAGGATTGCAGAAGAAGCTTTAAAGGAAAGCGAGAACAGGTTTCGTGCTCTTGTTGAGAATACCAGTGACTGGGTATGGGAACTGGACGAAAACGGAATGTTTACCTATGCCAGCCATAAGGTTAAAGACCTGCTGGGATTTAAAACAGAAGAACTGATTGGCAGGACACCCTTTGATTTTATGCCGCCTGAAGAGAAAAAACGGATTTCAGGGATACTTCAGCCTATAATAGAAGGCAGAAAGCCATTTGAAAAGCTGGAGCATAAATGCTTGCAGAAGAATGGTAATTTGATCATGGTTGAAACTACAGGCATTCCGATTTTTGACAAGGAAGGAAAATATCTGGGTTACCGGGGTATTGCCAAAGATATTACCGCGTACAAGAAATCGGAAGAAGAAAAAGAAAGACTTCAGGCTCAACTTCTGATAGCACAGAAGATGGAGGCTATAGGAACCTTAGCTGGCGGTGTTGCCCATGATCTGAATAATACTTTAGGAGCAATTGTAGGCTATCCTGACCTGCTGCTGGATGAAATACCCCAAGACAGTTCCATAAGAAGCTCTATTATGGCAATAAAGCAATCAGGGGAAAGGGCTGCAGCTATTGTTCAGGACCTGTTAACGCTGGCAAGAAGAGGGGTTAATACAACAGAAGTTGTAAACTTGAATGATATTGTGTCAAAGTATTTTGAAACACCTGAATATAAGAAATTAAAAGAGTTTAATCCTGATGTTGATGTTGAGACAAGCCTGATACCGGATCTTTTCAATATTATCGGTTCACCGGTGCATTTATCAAAAACAGTCATGAATTTAGTTGCTAACTCGGCAGAGGCAATGCCAGGAGGAGGCAAAATTGTAATATCCACACAAAACAGGTATCTTGATAAGCCTGTAAAAGGCTATAACAGAGTTAATGAAGGTGAATATGTGGTACTTACTGTCTCAGACAATGGAACTGGAATTTCAAAGCAGGATCTGGGAAAGATATTTGAGCCGTTCTACACTAAAAAAGTTATGGGCAGAAGCGGGACAGGTTTGGGTATGGCAGTAGTGTGGGGAACAGTTAAAGACCATCAGGGATATGTTGATGTAAAAAGTGAAGAAGGTGAAGGAACAACCTTTGAGCTCTGTTTTCCCATAACAAAAAAAGATATAGACAAGACAGAAGAACCAGTTGCAGCGCAGGATTATTCCGGCAATGGAGAAAAAATTCTGATTGTGGATGATATGGAAGCACAGAGAGAAATCGCTTCAAGTATTTTAACAAAGCTTAACTATGATGTTCATACTGTTTCAAGCGGTGAAGAAGCAGTTGAATATGTAAAAACCAGTACTGTAGACCTTTTGATTCTCGATATGATAATGGATCCTGGAATTGACGGTCTTGAAACATATAAAAGAATTCTTGAAATACATCCAAACCAGAAAGCAATAATTGCAAGCGGGTTTTCTGAAACAGGCCGTGTAATAGAGGCAGAAAAACTGGGTGCAGGCAAGTACATAAAGAAACCTTATACCCGGGAAAAAATCGGTCTTGCAGTGAAATTTGAACTGGAAAAACAAACTGAAAGCTGAAAAGTGATAATCGGTGGGCGTGCTCATAATATTGACGAGGCAGAGCTAATAGCAAAAGCCGGCTTTCCATTTGCTGAAATAAGCATCATAGACAAGAAAACGTTTTTTGATAAAGAGCTTAATGCTCTGAAAAAAATCAGGGACAAATTCGGTCTTAATTACCTTGCTCACGGCCCTGAGGAGGGTAATGCAGATGAGCCGGAGATTTTAAGAAGAGATTTTTTTCCTTTAATTCAGAGCCTCCTTGACTGCTCAGCTGAACTTTCTATCACTGTTTTTACTATTCATTTCTGGATAGACAGGCGATTCATAAGCAGTAAAACGATCGAAAAAAAGATAAAAATTCTAAAAGAAATGGCTGCTTATGCATCTGACAGGGGTATAAAGCTCTGCATGGAAAATTTAAGTGAACGATTTTCCGACTTTTCAGTTGCTTTTGATTCAATTGACTCGCTGGGTATGACTCTTGATGTCGGTCATGCCGAACTGCTTTCGGAGAAAAACACTGCTTATGATTTCAGCAGCCACTGTCTGGAAAAAATCAGCCATATGCATATTCATGACAACAGGGGAGGAAACAGCCCCCGGGATGATCTGCATCTTCCTCTGGGTGATGGAACAATAGATTTCAGTTCGATTTTAAATAACCTGAAAAAAAAAGGTTTTGATAAAACTATTGCACTTGAAATAAAACCGGAATATATGTTAAAAGGTAAAGAGATAATTGAAGCAATATGGACAGCTTCGTAAGTGCTGCAAAAAAGGCCTGAATAAATGAAGGAATCAGATGTTTTACAGAACCTGGAAGAGATTGCCGGTCAGCTTGATGTTAAGGTCTGCAATGTAAACCTGAGAAAATTTTCCTATGGTATCAAAAGCGGATTATGTAAGGTTAGAGGTGAACACAGGGTTATAGTTGACAAAAATCTTCACCTGTCTGAAAAGATAGATGTTCTTATTGAAGCTCTTCAGAAATTCGACCTGGATGCATTAACAGTTTGTCCTGCTGTTAAAAGGTTTTTTTCATAAAAAACCCGACAGGCTGGAGGGTCATTTTCTGCAGGAGGCTGAGCACGGTTAGGCTGTTAACCGCCCGTATGTTTTTTATAGTCCTGAACAAGGAGATCATATTCGCGACGCAAATCATTTACCATTTCATCCAGACCTTCAAGGCTTCCCTCTCTGTCTTTGTCATCAATTGCCTTTGCTATTTCAAATATTTTCTCCAGCCCGAGATTGCCGGCAGAACCTTTAAGTGAATGAGATGCCTCATGGGCCTTCCCGGCATTACCCTCCCTGATCGCAGCATCCAGTTTTTCCAGGTCAGCGCTGCCTGATTCAAAAAAGATGTCTAACATCTCTATGAATTCATCTTCATCAAGTCCGATATTTTCTCCAAGTTCTTTATAGTCCATTGGTTCTCTCCTGTTTAATAACTTAAATCCCTATTCCCAGAGCCCCTTCAGACCTGATTCGTCATCAGACAGAGAGGCCTTTTCAATGTCTACAATTTTAATGTTGCGGCCGTAATTTTTGGTTTTGTATGCAACGATACTGGAAAATTTCTTTGTCAAATCTGACAGTCTTTCAACCTGGACAAGTATTGAACGTGCCCTTTTGCAAATATTTTCATCGCAATTTTCCGTGTCCTTTAAGAGCAATTGTGCATTGCCTGAAATAACAGCCAGGGGCTGATTTAATTCATGTGCAGCTGTGATAGCCATTTCCATGACCCCTGTCAGTCTTTCCCTGAAACAGCGTTCTTTTTCAAGCAATTTTCTTTCAGTTATATCATTGATAACCACAGTATAGCCTATTAATTTCCGGTCCCTGATGACATTTTTAAAAGAAAGGGAAAACTGCCTGTCATTTTCAGCCTGCATAATCAGTTTCTCTGTCAGGCTGCAGGATGTGTTTGACAGTTTATCAAGCAATAAATCCATTCCTTTTGCCTTGTCAGAATCAATCAGGTCGGAAAATTCAAGTCCGATTAATTCCCATTCTTCTTTGCCCAGGATATCCTGGGCCGCAGGGTTAACATATGTAATAATATTTTTGGGGTCAAGTTCAATAACACCTTCACTCATGCTGTTAAGAATGGTCTCAAAATATCTCTGGGAAAATAAAAGCTCCCGCACGACTGTCCTGCCATGTATGCCCTCCTTGCCAAGAATCATTGCTTCCGGCTCAAGGTGGTCTTTTTCTGTTAACTTTAATGCCTTAATTATGTTTTCTTTCATCTTTGGGATTGCTGTTTTTGCAATGAAAACATCAGGAGTAAACTCATTAATTTTCTGTTCAGCCTCAATGGCACAGGCAGTAACAATTACAACTTTAGTATCCCTGAGTTTCGGGGATTGTTTGATGAATTTACATATCCTTCCTCCATCAACGCGAGGCATTATCAGGTCAAGAAAGACAATTTCAAACTGCTGTTGTTTGAGTTTTTCAAGTGCTTCGAGGCCGCCGTAGGCTTTTTCCACCTGCAGGCCTTCCTTTTCCAGTATTCCTGCTAAAATTTCAACCATAACCTTTTCATTGTCAACAACCAATGCTTTTTTTCGATGCATGAGCCTCCCAAAGTGTTCAGTTGAAAATGATTTTCCCGTTACCCTGATCTGGCATCCCTTTACTCCAGGCTAAAGGTAAAACAAAAGAATAAAATAAAGAGATACAGGAAATATGTCAAGGACATATTAGTCAGGAGTTTCCCCAAAATTCGGGACAGGGGGGCTTTTGAAAAATCCCCACAGGCTCTATGCTATTTTCCGAACATGATTTTTTCCGATGACCAGCTGACAAGAAGCCAGAGAAAAAACGGTCCGCCAAGGACTGCTGTAATAACGCCAACAGGGATTTCCGCAGGTGCAATGAGTGTTCGGGCAGCTGTATCACACAGGCACAGGAAGCTGCCGCCAAACAGAAGTGTGGCGGGCAGTAAAAATCTGTGGTCTGCCCCAATCATCAGCCGGCAGATGTGAGGCACCATCATTCCCACAAAACCTATGGGCCCGCAAACCGCTACAATGCCTCCAACCATAAGTGAAGTGGCAAAAAAAAGAAGACATCTTGTTTTGTTGATAGCAACGCCCCTGCTGATTGCAATTTCTTCACCAAGGCACATAAGGTTAAGTCCGTGAACCTGAGTAAAAACAATAAAAATACCCGCAAGGACAAATGGAAGAGTGTTGACTACTGATTCAAAGCCCACTGTTTCAAGCCCTCCCATAAGCCAGCGTAAAATCCGGAATGAGTCTGTGAAATCAGAAAAATACTGAATTAGTAATATAAGGCTGGAGAAGAAGAAATTAATTGCAACACCTGCAAGCAGCATGGTGGCTGTTGAAAAGCCGCCCTTCATTTTTGTAAGGCCGTAAACGAGAAAAATGGACAGAAGTGCTCCAAAAAAGCAAAAGTTGATATACCGGGAATGCCAAGCACAGCAAAGGAAGCGCCTGACCATATATAAAGGGCTGCACCCAGAGATGCTCCGCTTGAAACGCCGAGGGTAAAAGGTGTGGCAAGGGGGTTGAGAAACATTGCCTGAAAGGTCAGCCCGCTTACAGCCAGGACAGAGCCGGCAAGAAAAGACAGACAGATTCTGGGGATCCTGATTTTCCAGAAAATCTCTGTCGCGACCTCATCCGGATGCTGAGAAAATATTGAAAACAGAGAAATGTCTTTCATCCCTGCAAAAGGGGTTAAAAGAAAAACAAGAACCGCTGACAGAAACAATAAAACAGAAATTGATGTTTTATTCATGAGTTTGTGCTCCGGGGACCACTACAGGGAATCCATTTTCCGGATGGGCGGCAAACAGAAAAAGCTTGCCAAAAACTTTCCCTAAAATGTTATTGTTCATTATTTCCAGGGAACTGCCGCGGAATACAAGTACCCCATTTTTTATGGCTATGATGTCTCTGCCGTAAAAAGCTGCGCTGTTGATGTCATGTGTTGCTGAAAGGATTGTAACGCCGGATTCTTTGTTTATCTGTTCAAGAATGCTGTATATTTCATCCTGGTAATAAGGATCAAGGAATGTTGTCGGTTCATCCAGAAGCAGAATCTCTGCGCCCTGTGCAAGCGCCCCTGCGATGAGAACTTTCTGTCTTTCTCCCCCGCTCAAGGTTGTCATGAGCCTGCTTTCCCATTTTTTAGTTCCGGTTATCAGGAGAGCATTGTTAACCGCTTCCTCATCTTCAATGGTTGTGGCTGAAAACGGCTTCATGTATGAATAGCGCCCCATCAAAACAAATTCATGAACATTAAAGGGAAAAATATTTGTGCTTGTCTGCGGAACATAACCTGTCAGCCTGGCAAGCTCTTTCTGGCTGTATTTTTCAAGCAATTTCCCCTTGAGCCTTATTTCGCCCTTTCCGCCTGTTAAGATTCTGTCAAGGCATTTGAGGAGAGTGGATTTGCCAGCACCGTTTGGACCTATGATTGAGATGTAATCCCCCTGATTGATGACAAGGGAAATATTTGACAGAATTCTGGTTTCACCTATGCTGTAAGAATAGTTTTTTATTTCAATAAGAATTTCTTTCATCTCTGTTCCAAATTAAGCTCCGGATGAATTGCTTTCAGCATCTCTTCAAGAATAAGAATAAATCGGGGTCCGGGCACAGCGGAAAAGGGCTGGCTGCAAATATAGACAGAGCTGTTTTTTACAGCTTTCAGATATGGAAGGGTTTCCCACTGGTTTAAAATTGTTTTCTGATCCAGCTTTTTTTCTTTCAAATCAGGTATCATTTCAATAATTATGTCCGGATCAATGCTTATCAGCCCTTCTGCTGAAAGAACAGGATACTGAACATCAGGCCCGTCATAGGCGTTAACCCCTCCTGCAAGTCCAAGCATTTCGTCATAAAATGTGCCTCTGCCGGAAACACAGAGTTCTTTGAAAGACCCGGAACTGACATTCCGGTCCACAGCAACAAGAACCCGGGGGCGGGGAAGCGATTTTGTTTTTTCTCTGACACGCCTCATTTTTTTTCTGATTTTGTCAGCAATCTGAGCTGCTCTGTCTTCAGCCCCGCAGGCAACCCCCATTGTCTTAATGGAGTCCATTATTCCTGATATGTTTTCATGATTAACCACAAGAAGATTAAGATTAAGCCTTTTAAGATACTGTTCTGATTTTCTGTGAGAGGTGAGTAAAACAACAAGATCAGGTTTAAGAGCAATTATTGCTTCGTAGTTGGGATCATAATACCCCCCCACCTTTGATTTTTTGAGCGCAGCCGGCGGATAAGTGCAGAATTTTGTTACCCCCACAATCTTTTTTCCAAGATCAAGGGCAAAAAGTGTTTCTGTAATGCTTGGGGAAAGAGAAATGATCCTGCAATACTCTCTGGATTCCTGAGATTTGGAGCTTGCATTGCTGGAGGACTGTTCAGCAGGCAGGTTGAAAACCCCTGAAACAATACCTGCAATAATGACAACAGCTATTGCTGTTGAATAAATTAATCGGTGTGTCAAAACACTGTCCTCTGCTGATAAAAAGCACAACAAAAAATCCCCTGGTTTGAAAATCTGCCAGGGGATGTGCCGTTTTCCCATCCTTGGAAAGTTGAGCTTAATATATATGCCTTTTAAACCTCGATGGCACTATCTAACAATGTTAAAGGCAGGTCTTCTGACTTCCGGATCATCCTACTAACCATACCTTCCCGTTGGCTCAGTCCAATAGTGGCATGCTTATGGTTTTCGTTCCCGGTCACAGCGGCGGGCCCGTCCCTGATTTGAACAGGGTTCCCTTAAAAGCTCTTTGAAAGCACCTTTAAACAGTTAAAAAATACAAAATTATTGAAAACAAGTCAAGTGCCATAGCTGTTAAATATTATTGACCGTGATTCCCAAAATTGATTATAATCTCTCAGGCAGGTAATCAAGATCAATTTTTTTCAGTGAGGAAAAAGGAATTGAAGTTAAATCCAATACACATTGAGGCCACAACCCTTCCTGATGCGTGGTTCCAGACAATCTATAAATGTATAGAGGCAGGCAGGGAGTTTGTTATTGACAAGGGTTCCTATGCAGGTGAGAAAAGACTGGAATTTGACTATATAACAGTGCACATTAAGATGCCTGGCGCAAAACCTCTGCTGCCGCAAGTTCCAGCCCAGTATAATCTTCCAAATCCTGTTGCAGATGACTATCTGGATGATTACCTGCCGTATCTTATGACAGGAGAACTTAAACCAGGAGAATCTTATACATATGGCCAGAGGATTTGCAGATATCCTCTTCCTGCGCAGCATCAGGTTTATGACAGCAGTGAAAATAAAGATATATTAATACAGGATGAAGATATCTGGGATAACAGCAAAATAATAATTAAAAAAGATGGCCGGAAATTTCTCAACCAGATAGAGCTTCTGATCTGGACATACAGAAACAGAGGGTTTCGCAACAATCAGATGGTTTTGCAGGTTGCTCATCCTTCAGATATGCTGTTAAAAGATCCACCATGCCTGCGCGCCATTGATACCAGAATACAGGATGGCAGACTGCACTTCATGGTGTATTTCCGGTCATGGGATTTGTGGGGTGGTTTTCCTGCCAACCTGGCTGGCATCCAGACCATGAAAGAATATATTGCCTCAGAGATTGGGGTTGAAGACGGTGAAATAATTGCTTCTTCCAAGGGGCTTCATATTTACAACTATGTCTGGGAGCTGGCAGAGTGCCTGAGGGGTAAATCCATAGAGGATTTCCGAAGGGGGTAGGTAATATGTCAGGATTCTATTTAAGAATATTTCCTTCCTCAAAGTCCTTTAAGAAATGTTCAATTATCTTTTTTAACAGCGGGGACCCGTGCGCGGACAAATGTCCGGCAAAATTTATTATCTGTATCTTTGATGTATCTGAAAGCCCGTAACTATCCCCGTTCAGGAGCAGTTTAATTTCAGGCATACATCTGTTCAGGGTTGTTAACGCCTCCTGCCTGAGGGGTTTGTTTTTCCGTAGAATTTTGTCAACCTCAGGGCTTGCCAGATAATAAAGGCTGATATAAAATTGCCCTTTCCTGTTTTTTCTTAAAACATTGTCCCTGAGCAACCTGAGAGTGCTTACATATGTTGACCCACGGGGTGCTATTTGTGAAGCAGGACAGGCTGTTTTTTTTGACAGAAACTTCAGTTCCTTCACATCTTCTTCAGCTATTTCAACTTTTACCTGGGCGGGTTCAAATGCTGCACCAGTAAAGCTTGGTTTAAGAACGTACTGGCCTGCAGGTAAGTTCTCAAGTTTGAACTTTCCCTGTGAATCAGTTACTGCCTTAACCTCTTTCTCTCCTGAAGCAGAAACAATTATCCCCTCTTTTATATCGCCCTGGATGATGCCGGCTATAATAAACAGAACGCCTGTTTGCTGTGCAGCAAAGGTTAAACCCGAGATATCCTTATCCCCCACCTCAATTTTTTGTGAACGCGGTACAAACCTGAAGCCATACTCTTTCGGTGTTACAGTATATGATCCAGCTTCAACCGGTCCAAAAATGAAACTGCCGTCAGTGTCTGTTTTTGTTGAAGATGATGTGTCCCCTGAAAGCTCAACAAAAACATCCCCCTTTAACTCCCCGGTAATACTTCCCTTTATGTAATAATTCTCTTCGCCTGGTTCTAATAAAACATCAAGGGTTGATACCTCGCCGTCAGTTACTGCAATTTCTTTTTCCGTGCTTTTGAAACTGTCAGCATTTATTGATAAAAAATATGTCCCGCAGGTTATATCTGCAATTTCATATTTTTCATGCTCATTAATTTTTAAAATTTCACCAAGGCCTGAAACAGTAATTGCTGCTTCCGTGATACTGTGCCCGGTTTTTCTGTCAGCAACAGCAACTGATAATTTTCCGGAGCAAAATCCCTTGTTTATATTCCAGGTATGATTTGATGTCAAAAGCTCCCGGGTGTCAGTTCGAACCATTTCAGTTGTATCCCTTATCCAGATGCTGACAGTGTGTTTTCCCTGTTTAACAGTGGATGGGTCCAGAGTAAAGGTTGTTTGAAATTCGTTTTCCAGTATCCCCTCATCAATTTCCCAGAAAGACTCAAAAAGGGTTTCATCAAAATTTGATGTTTCAGCCCGGAATATCACTGCACTGCCGGGTGTCAGTTCTGTCTCAGCCTGCGCAGGGCTGAATTTTTCAACTGGATCCACGATCTCATAGATCTTCAGAATGAGTGCTTCCCTGCATATTTCACAGAATGGGTTGCTCAGGCTCCGCATCCTGCAGCCTAACTTTGGCCGGTAAATGTCTTCAGAAAGATAACGTGCGCCCTCAAAAAGGCCCACACTATCCGGAGAAAAGTCATCAGGTGTAGGCACGGGCACATCAGGTGAAATCCAGGTTTTCCAGGGTATTAACCCCCTTTTGTACTGGTAGGTTACGTTAGGCTCATAATCCCCCTCAGGATACTGGTATTCCGTCTCATATTCATCTGCCAGTCTTCCAATAACATGACCTGCTTCATGAAGGGCGGTTTCAATCGAGGCCTGGTTGGTTGAGACCGCAATTACAGAACCGCCGCTGCCCCCGTACTGATCATCATTAACCAGTGCAAACACGACATCATATTGTGGAATTTGCGAAGCAGCTTTAAAAGCCTTTTCAGCATTTACTGTAAGCAGCCGGGCAGTGCCGTATGAGTCGAAAGTCGCATCAAGAGGGGTATCAACGTATATGCCCGAAGACGGATGGTCTGCACCTGACTCATCCGATGCTATAAAAACAGTATAAATATTTATTGCTGATTTGTATTCCTTAAATGGTGAGACGGAAAAAAACCCGTCTATCATAAGTGAGGTATCATTCTGGAATTTTTCCAGTTCTGACTCTGTATAACCCTCTGCAAGAATTACCCAGACATACTTTGAAATATCTTCTCCATTAGAGAGTTTTTTTTCAATGATGTCCTGTGCTGCTGCTTCAGAGATAAAACAGACCAGACAGATAAGAATGGCTGTTGACAATGCTTTAATAATTGATTTCATAATTCTGTTTGTGGATTTTCAGGCTGACAGCTGATTGTCCCCTGTTAGATCTTTTTGATTTTTTACAAGCATCCTGTTTTTTCAGCATTTTGCCCGCGAAACAAAATTCGGGCTAAAACAGTGTTTCACCAAGGACAGTCCCGTTTTTTTCAGAATCAGTGCTTTTACTGTCAGGGCCTTTCCTGCCTTTAATTCCATCCGTATCTGTTTTTTTTGAAATTTCCTTAAAAAAGATGATTTTTTTAACTGATTTGTCGGACAAAGGTATTTTTATCACAAAATCTGCCTCTGTACGGTTAAGGACTCCCCCATCAAATTTTCCGGTTTGATCATCCAAAAAATCAAAATGGAGGTTAAAGGGGATATCAAAATATTCTTCATAAACCGGGCTTTTTTTGTCTGCAAACAACCGGTAGAAATATCCGCTGTTTTTTTCAGCAGAAAGGCCCCTTCTTTTTTTTAACTTTCCTTCAATTGTTTTAAAATCATTAATAAAAATACTACCATTGTTCCATTGAAGATTTAAAATAGCAAATTCATCATCTGGCCGGCTGAATGTTCTTAATTCTTCCATTTTTTCTCTTATGTAATCATATTTGTCCGGTCTGTGGGGCATTTCATAGAACTCATCATCAATCAGGTTCTGTTTTCCATAAAGAACACGATGATAAAAGGATGTGCTGTCCTCCGGGGGCAATCCTTGTAAATCTTCGCAAACAGCAGAAGAAATATTCAAACCAGCCAGAAAGATGGATACTGTTAAACAACGCATAAAACTCAATTTCAGGTTCATTTTTCGGCCTTTTTATATCCGGGTTAAATTGACCAATAAAAACAAAAATCGGTATATTAATTAGGAAACTTTAATCTTCTTTATAAGTTATAATAGACATGCCGCCACAGTTGGTGTAAATTATCCCGACTGTTACATGGCTAAAATATTACTGTCAGGCTTTTATGAAAAAAATAAAAGTAATTCATCCTATTACACGCCTTATCCTGGGCGGGGCACAACAGAACACAATGGAGACATGTGAGTATTTAAATTCGAACCGGTTTACTCCATGTATAATTTCAGGCCCTGATACCGGACCTGAAGGGGAGATTATTTCAGAGGTCAGGAAAAGAGGTATACCGCTTACCATCATTCAGGAGCTTGTCAGGGAACCAAATCCTGTAAAAGATGTTTTAGCCATAAAAAAGATGGTGCGTTTTTTTAAGGAAGAAAAACCCCATATTGTTCATACACACAGCTCCAAAGCAGGTATTATAGGCAGATGGGCTGCAAAGATTGCCAGGGTTCCGGTAATACTGCACACTGTTCATGGATGGGGACATCATGGATATCAGAAAATTTTAAAGAGAAAGATCTTTGTATTTCTTGAAAGAAATACTGAGAAGATAACTGACAGGCTTATTGTTGTGTCAGACCTGAATGCAAAGAAAGGGCTTTCGGACAAAATCGGCAATGGAGAAAAATACACAACAATTCACAGCTCAATAAACCTTGATGATTACAGTAATAACAGCTGCGATACTTTGTCCCTTAAAAAGGAGCTCGGGCTTCGGTCTGACAGCCCTGTTGTGGGAACAGTAGGCCGGTTTTCACCCCAGAAAAACCCCTGTGATTTTGTTAAAGTGGCAGCTGCCGTAAAAAAGGAGGTCCCTGAGGCCCAGTTTGTTTTTGTTGGAGATGGCCCGCTTCGGTCTGAAACTGAAAGTCTTATAAGCAGGTTTAACCTTTCAAAGGATGTTTTTATGCCCGGTCTGCGAACCGATATTCCCGATCTTCTGAACTGCATGGATCTGTTTATCCTGACATCTCTCTGGGAGGGTCTGCCAAGGGTTATCCCCCAGGCAATGGCAGCGGGATTGCCGGTTGTTGCAAATGCAGTTGACGGGGTTTGCGAGGTTATAAAAGATGGTGAAAACGGTTTTTTAATACCCCCTGAAAATATTTTGTTAATGGCAGAAAGGGTTGTTAAACTCCTGTTGAACAGCTCAATGAGGAACAAAATCGGGAGGCAGGGAAAACAGACAGCACAAGAGGAATTTTCCCTCCGTGATATGATAGACAGGATCGAGCAGCTCTACGAAGAACTTCTGGTGGCAAAGGCTGTTCGGGTTTAGGAATATGGGAAAAAAGGTTCTCCACATTGCAAAAGTAACGGGGATTCACGGCACTGAAAAGCATCTTTTGAGTCTTTTGCCTGAGCTCAACAGGAACCATGAAATTATATTCATAATTCTCACAGAACACGGCAGCCCTGTTTCTGATTATTTTGATTTGCTGAAAAAGCAGGGAATCAAAGCATATAATATTATAATACGGTTTGATATTGATCTTTTTTGTTTCTGCAAACTGTTTTTTCTTATAAAGAAACTAAAACCCTGGCTGGTCCATACCCACCTTATTCACGGAGACATTTATGGTATAGCTGCTGCATGGCTTGCAGGAACTGAAAGGATAGTTTCCACCAAACACAATGATGACAGCTTCAGACGAAATATGCTCTTGAGATCTGTAAACAGTTTTCTTAACAGGAGAGCAGACAGGATAATAGCCATATCAAAATGGGTCTGCAGTTTTGTTTGTGAAGTTGAAGGAGTGCCAACAGGGAAGGTCAAAACAATTCATTATGGCTTAGGGCAATCAGAAACAGCCAGCCATGGAAAACCCTTTCGTGAGGAGATGGGATTTTCCGGCAGTGAGATTGTTCTCGGTATTATTGCAAGGCTTGTTGAGCAGAAGGGCCACTGTTATCTTATTGAAGCATTTGCAAAGGCATTTGAGAAAAACAGGCATATAAGGCTGCTGATTGTGGGAGAAGGCGAACTGAAAAAACCTCTCGAGAATTTAGTGCAGAAAAAACATCTTGAAGGGGTAATAATTTTTACCGGATACAGGAACAATATCAACGATATTCTGGGTGCTCTTGACATCTTTGTCCATCCATCGCTGTGGGAAGGTTTTGGACTTGCGATTCTTGAAGCAATGGCAATGGGCAAGCCTGTTGTTGCCACAAATATAAGTGCAATACCTGAGCTTGTTGAAGCAGGTGTGACCGGCCTGCTGGTTCCTCCCAAAGACATCAACAGCCTGGCAGATGCTGTTGTCAGGCTTAGCCAGGATGAGGGGATGAGAAAAAAACTGGGTCAGAACGCAAGGCAAAGGAGCCGGAAACTTTTTTCCTTTGAAATCATGGTGGAGAAGACCGAAAAACTTTATGATGAACTAATGTAACAACTCAGGTGGATAGACTGAAGATTGAAGACCTTTAGGGACAAATCATGCGCAATCACACAAAGGTCTTAAATGGTTTAATTCGAGCGCTGCGAGATAATTGATATACTTCAGCCTTTAACCTATACACCTAATTATGAGTTAATAAACCTATGAAAAAGAAAACAAAGAAAACAAATATTAACAGGGTAAATGTCAGTGCTCAGACGCCATCCCGGAAACCAGGGGGGGTGCCGGAGAAGCAGAAGATTCTGGACAGGGCTGTAGAGCTTGGCATCCTGTTTCTGCTTGGCGTTTCCCCCCTTGTTTTTCTCAGAATAGGAGGAGAGTTTGAAAATAACCCCAAGATGGGATTTTTGCAGTGGGGAATTGCTGTCCTTGCAATAATAAAAGCTTTAAGGATAAAAAAGAGCGGCATGTTTAACTGGAAAACAACTCCTTTTGATCTCCCAATAATTTTTTTCTACGGCTTTTGCCTGCTTTCCCTGCTGCAGGCCTTAAACCCATGGCAGGCCACTCTTTCCCTTCTTCACTGGGGTGCTGCAATTATATTTTATTTCGTGCTGGTCAACTCCATAAAGAGGGAAGAAACTGTTTGTAATATCTTTTTTGTAACAGCCATTAGCGTATGTCTGGTTTCAATAATCGGAATACTTCAAAAGCTGCAAATTGACACCCCTTTTCTCCATGTTGCCGATATCCCGCAGCTGACCCCGCCATCAAGCACCTTCTCCAACAAAAATATGGCTTCACAGTTCGTTGCGCTTGCTATTCCACTTACCATTGGTTCTGTATTTGTTTCAAGGCAGGTCTGGATGAAAGTTATAAGTGCTGTCAGCCTTATTCTTTCCATTATGTATTTAATCTGCGCTGAGACCAGATCAGCCTGGGTTGCCTGCATTGTTGTGGTTTCGCTTTTACTTACAGTTTATTTTTTTCCTAATTTTTTATTGGGTGTAAAAAATTGTCTGAGTGTAAAAAAAGTTTTCTGTACAGCTGTTGCAGCTGTTTTTGTTTTTGCCCTGCTCTGGCTTTCTCCTGCAAGGGAGTCCATGCAGAGGGCCCCTGACCGCTATCTTAAGGGGTCATGGAAACTAAGGGCTGCATGGTGGCTTAATACTGTGGAAATGGCAAAAGACAACTTGATGTTTGGGGTTGGGGTTGGGAACTTTAAAATTAATTATCCCCCTTATTACAGGGCTATTGAAAAAGACTGGGGTTTCAGGGACTGGAGCTTCAGCGAGGGAAAGCAGGTAAACAGGGTTCACAATGACCACCTCCAGATGCTTGTGGAACTTGGTGTTTTCGGGTTTGCTGCTTATGTTGCAATGTTTTTTGTATTTTTTTATATTTTTATGAAGATATATTTCAGACAGGAAAACGATCGCAGAAAGCTTATGGCGCTTTTTCTCTGCATGGGAGTGGTAAGTTTTTTAATTATTGCTTTTCTGACATTTCCCATGGAGAGGGCAATGCCTCCCATATATCTTTTTATGTTTTTCGGGCTGACAGGCTTTCTCTATGCTGAGGACAACCCCAAAAACCGGCAAATATCAAGCCCCGGGTTGCAGACAGGTGTAAGGATTTTAATATCAATACTTCTTGCAGTATATCTTTGTTCATCCTTCTATTTTATCAGAAAGATCGTTTTATCTGACAAATACTTTGTGGAAGCATTAGCGCTTGGTGAGAGCGGAAATATCAATCAGGCAAACATTTCACTTAAAAAAGCCGAGGATGCGTTTTTCATGTGGAATTTTAATATAACCGCACTTCTTGCCCGCAACTATACAATGCAGGGAGATTACGAAAAAGCAATTGATGAATACAGGAAATCATTTTCAGCGCACCCTTATAATACAAATGCAATGCTCAATACTGGCTACTGCTACCTGAAGCTGAAAAAATATGATGAAGCGGAAAAGTACTTCAAAAAATTTATAGAGATAATTCCGGATTCTGCCAAGGTGCATAACAATTTAGGTATTGTCTGTTATTCAAAAAAGGATTTTGACAGTGCAGTTGCCTACTATAAAAAAGCCTGTGAGTTAGACATCAACTATGCAGAGCCACATTTTAACCTTGCCAATTTGTACAGATTACAGGGAAGGATGCAGGATGCTGCTGCTGAATATGAAACAGCGCTGAATCTCAAACCCGGCATGGATGATGTGCGCCGGCTTCTGAGCAGTCTTTACATGAAAACAGGCAATTATAAAAAAGCCCGGGAAGTTATTGCCCCGCTATTGGAAACCCAAAACAGGGCTGCCGAAGACCTTGTCATGCAGGCTGATATCCTTCAGCAGCAGGGCAACCACAAAGAAGCCATAGAGTTGTATTCAAAGGCACTCCGGTTATCCCCCGATAATGCATTTATTTATCACAATATCGGACTTTCTTGCTATTATTTAAAAGATTATTCAAAAGCTGAAAAGGCTTTTAAAACAGCTGTTTCACTGAACCCCAACATTGCCGATACATACAACCTGTTAGGACAGCTTTATCTCAGAAAAAAGGATGATACTGAAGCGTTGAAATATTTTCTGCGGGCATTGGAGATAAACCCGGACTTAAGGGACGCACATTACAATGTGGCAACAACCTATCTTCGCCTTGGGAAATATGAGCTTGCAGCTGAAGAATATAAAATAACACTGAAAATTGATCCGGGCTTGTCCCTTGCACATTATAATCTTGCCACGATTCTCAGACATCAGGGCAAAGGAGAAGAGGCTGTTATTCATTTTGAGAAGTCCCTGGAAAACCCCTCAAAACGTATTGATGTTTCACTTGTAAAAAAGTTTATTACCGAGTTAAAGCAGGGGCAGCAGCGCTAACTTTCAATACCCTGAACAGCCAGGTGTTTTTGAAGTCGCAAAAAGTCAAAAAACTGATTTCATGAAAAGCTTACGTGTTGGCTATCTTTCAACCATGTATCATACATCCCATATTCTTAAGGGGATGAAATGGGTTGAAAAGTATTTGAAAACAGAACCGCAGTGGCATCTTTTCGGCACTGGCCCGGCCATGGTTGAAGCCTTTAAAGCAGGCATGATCGATATTGGATATATCGGCCTTCCGCCGGCAATGATTGGCATAGGCAAAGGCCTGGCCCTGAAGTGTATTGCAGGGGGCCATGTTGAGGGGACAGTTATGATTGGCAGGGGCGGGGATGCTTTTTCAAATGGCAGAAAAGAGATTGAGCCAGTCCTTAAAGGGTTTGAGGGAAAAACCATTGGATCTCCTTCAAAAGGGTCAATACATGATGTGATAATACGCTCTCTGATAAAAAAATATGGGCTTAATCAGGTTAAGATAAAGAATTATCCCTGGGCAGATCTTATCCCTGAAGCAATTAATGAAGGAGAGATTGCCGGAGCTGTTGGAACGCCTCCTCTTGCTGCTCTTGCCAGAAAATGGTATGGCCACAGTGTTGTTATCCCCCCCTCCTGTATCTGGCCTTTTAATCCAAGCTATGGAATTGTTGTGCGGGAAGAAATTTTAAGGCAGGGAAAAATGCTGGAAGAATTTTTGCTGTTACATGAAAAGGCATGCAGCCTAATCAGACAGCAGCCGGATGAGGCCGCACATGTTGTGGCAGGCGAGCTGAAAGTTGTTGACAGAGCTTTTGTACTTGAGGTTTTTTCAGTGTCACCCAGATACTGTGCTTCTTTGCCCCGGGAGTATATTGATTCGACAATGGCATTTATTCCTGTTTTAAAAGATATGGGGTATCTGGATCATGATTTAAAAAAAGAAGAAATTTTTGAAACCTCTTTTATCAGGAAGGTTCACCCTGAGGCGCACCACTATTTTTACAAAACTTGACAATTTTATCTGATTCATCTATCTTAAATTTCCGTTAAAATTGATAGCCTTAAACAGTTAGTTAAGTGTGCCGGTGTGGTGGAATTGGTAGACGCAGGGGACTCAAAATCCCCCGGGTGCAAGCCCTTGAGAGTTCGAGTCTCTCCACCGGCATTCAGTTTTTAAAGGATTTACGGCTTGTTATAGCTGCAACCTTTTCTTTGCTGCACCTGCCAATCACACCACTTTGCATCACTGTCCCCGTTTTTGTCTGGACTAATTCTGGGGACACAATACTGAATTATTTCTTAATTCTGGGGACACAATACTGAATTATTGACAAAGGTGTCTGGCAATAGTATTTGTTTGACCATGGCAAGAACAGGACGAGTAGTTGCGGCCGGACTCCCCCACCATATAACACAGCGCGGCAATCGAAGACAGCAGACCTTTTTCAGCGAGGAAGACTACAATGAATATATCTCCTTCATGTCTGAATGGTGCAATTGTTTTAATGTTGAGATATGGGCTTACTGTTTGATGCCAAACCACGTTCACCTTATTGCTGTTCCGGCTTTGGAAGAAGCCTTACAAAAGGCAACTGGTGCAAGCATGAGTGCAATGGCAGACCACCTGGCAGTGAGAGCCTTTTGTTGAAACAGTAGAAAAGAGACTGGGTCGGATTCTTCGACCGTTAAAGCCCGGGCCTAAAAAGAAAGATACTTGAGTTAAGTATTGTGTCCCCGGAATTTCCCCCGGAATTTCCGGACAGTAGTGATATGAAATAATAATAGATTTGGAGATAAGGGTTTGTGTGTTTCCAAAAATTATGTAAAATGGAGATATAGATAATTATATTGTCAAAATTATGAAAAAATTTAAAGCAGGTAAATTTAAACAACAATTGGAATATAAAAGTTTTATCCCATCTTTTATAAATCGTGATTTTGATTGGGATGATAAAAAAATTGATGTTTTGCATGGTCAAGCAATGCGTTTTTTGGGTGAATTGAATGCATATTCTACGCTTGTTCCAGATGTTGATTTTTTCATTCAAATGAATATTGCTCAAGAGGCAACAAAGTCAAATATGATTGAAGGAACACAAACTGAAATGGACGAAGTTGTCTTGCCACAAGAGGAAGTCAATCCGGAAAAAAGAGAGGATTGGAGTGAGGTTCAAAATTATATCAAAGCGATGAATTTTGCGATTGAGAAATTAAAAGCACTGCCATTGTCAATTCGCTTGCTAAAAGATTCTCATGAAATACTCCTTTCTGGAGTGCGAGGAAAATATAAAACACCAGGAGAATTACGTAAAAGTCAAAATTGGATTGGTGGATCTTCGTTGACAGATGCCTTTTTTATTCCGCCGGGTACGGATGAAATTTATGATTTATTAAGCGATTTAGAAAAATTTTGGCACAATCAAAAACTTAATATTCCTGTTTTAATTAAAATTGCTATTACGCATTATCAGTTTGAAACGATTCATCCTTTCTTGGACGGTAATGGAAGAATTGGACGACTTCTTATTACATTGCAATTAGTTGATTCTCAAATTCTTACAAAACCAACTTTATATTTATCTGCTTTTTTTGAAAAAAACAGAGCCTCTTATTATGATTCGCTTACAATGGTGCGTAAGTCCAATGATTTGGAACAATGGGTGAAATTCTTCTTAAACGGTATTGTTGAAACCGCACAGGATGGCATTGAAACTTTCAAGAAAATTGTTTCTTTGCGCCAAAAATATGATCAAAAAATTATGACTATGGGATCACGCGCTAAAAATGCTCAGAAATTACTTTTATTTATGTTTTCTCGTCCTATTGTAAACACTAAGAGTGTAGAAAAAGAACTAAACATTAGTTTCAACAGTGCGAATCGACTTTTAAAAACATTAGTTGGTTTAGATGTTTTGAAAGAAATAACCGGATTTTCACGAAACAGACTTTTTGTTTTGGAGGAATATTTAAATTTATTTAGATCTTGATTCTGATCATATCAGGCAACTGAAAAGCATCCTCCATGAAATGCTGATTGCTTAGGAACTGTCAGCACTGTGATAAACTGAAGACAAAAAAGCCTGAATTAGATGTAAAAGACTCCCCTGCAAATAAAGCTCCGCGAAGCAATCTCTATCCGCCTTATGTTTCATGAGATTGCCGCGTCGCTTCTTTCCCCGTAATGACCGAGTAATATGCAATAAAAATCATGGTTTCCAAAAGAAAAAGAAGTGTAAAAAAACACAATATGTTTTTTACACTTCTTTGAATTGCATTTTAATTCCCATCAGCTATATTTAAAGTAAAGAGTTCAGGTTTATGTTTTTGCTTAAACCGGAAATTTAAAAAGTTGCTTGATAATTTTTTCTTTGGCAGGTTTGGGAATGCAATATTACCCCCTCTGATATTCTTCCCGATCCTGCCCTTCCTTTCTTTAATATGGATATTTCAGTATTGAATTTTGAACCGGAATGATACATGTGTGAGGAAAACATAAAAATTTATTAAAGATATGATTGTTTTACCCGAATAATCATATATACTTCATTTTCCCTCTTTGAAATTGCCGCCTGAGGTTTCTTTGCTTTGTGAAGAACCGGCCCCTCAGGTGGCATTTTTATTTCTGCCTGCTAAAAAACAATACAACCATGCGCAGTTTTCTACTTAATTTGTTGACACTCAACAGGAACATCCATATACTTTCGCTGCGGTTTTCTTCGCATTGCTGCGAAATCTGCTGCAAAATTCGGGCTGAAAATCAGTTTTGTGCCATGACAATTAATATTTTACTAAGGGATTTTAAAAAATGAGCAGCGAGACAAACAAGATTATCTACTCCATGATTGGAGTGAGCAAGCTTTATAACAAAAAGCAGGTTTTAAAGGATATTAGGCTCTCCTATTTTTACGGAGCAAAGATAGGAGTGTTAGGGTTAAACGGGTCAGGGAAAAGTACTCTTCTGCGTATTCTTGCGGGTATTGATAAAGAGTTTGAGGGAGAGACAGTAATTTCTCCCGGATTTACAGTGGGCATGCTGGAGCAGGAGCCTTTAATTAATAATACAAAAACCGTTAAGGAGATTGTAGAGGAGGGCGTGCAGCAAACAGTTGACCTTCTCAATGAATTTAACAGGATAAATGACAGGTTTGCAGAACCCATGTCCGATGATGAGATGAATAAGCTTATTGAGCGTCAGGGCGATGTGCAGGAGAAGCTTGATGCAGCTGGAGCATGGGACCTTGACTCACAGCTTGATATGGCAATGGATGCTCTGCGCTGCCCTGATGGCAATACTCCTGTCAACATACTGTCAGGAGGTGAGAAACGACGCGTTGCCCTTTGCAGGCTTCTCCTTCAGAAGCCTGATATTCTTCTTCTTGATGAGCCCACAAATCATCTTGACGCAGAGTCTGTGTCATGGCTTGAGCAGCACCTCCAGCGTTATGAAGGCACTGTCATTGCTGTGACCCATGACCGCTACTTTCTTGATAATGTTGCAGGCTGGATACTTGAGCTTGACAGGGGACACGGAATTCCATGGAAGGGAAATTATTCATCATGGCTGGAACAGAAGCAAAGCAGGCTCAACCAGGAGGAGAAAGAGGAAAGCGAGAGACAGAAGACTCTGCAGCGCGAACTGGAATGGATAAGGATGTCGCCAAAAGGGCGCCATGCAAAATCAAAGGCAAGAATCAACTCATACGAAACCCTGCTTTCACAGGAAAAAGAGAAGTGTGCAAAAGATCTGCAGATATACATACCACCAGGCCCCAGGCTTGGAAGTACAGTTATTGAGGCTGACAATGTTATGAAGACATATGGGGAGCGCGTTATTATGGAGGGCGTCTCTTTTCTGCTGCCACCCGGAGGCATAATTGGAATCATAGGTCCTAATGGTGCCGGGAAAACCACCCTGTTCAGAATGATAACAGGTCTGGAAGAACCTGATTCAGGTTCTATAAAAACAGGCGATACTGTTAAGTTTGCCTATGTTGACCAGAGCCGTGATTCCCTTGGACATGGTAAAACAATATGGGAGGTTATTTCCGGAGGGCAGGATACTATAAGTCTTGGGGGTGTGGAGGTCAATTCCCGGGCATATGTTGCACGATTTAATTTTACAGGCGCTGACCAGCAGAAAAGCGTGGAGGTGCTTTCAGGGGGAGAGAGAAACAGGGTTCATCTTGCACAAATGCTGAAGGAGGAGGCAAATGTGCTGCTTCTGGATGAGCCTACAAATGACCTTGATGTTAACACAATGCGGGCGCTTGAAGTGGCTCTGGAAAACTTCGCGGGGTGTGCGCTGATTATAAGCCATGACAGATGGTTTCTTGACAGGATTGCAACTCATATCCTTGCTTTTGAAGGGGACAGTAAGGTTGTGTGGTTTGACGGTAATTACAGTGAGTATGAGATGGACAGGAAAAAGCGTTTTGGTAATGCTGCTGATCAGCCCCACCGGATCAGGTACAGGCAGATGACGAGAGTATAATTTTTTTAACAGGGAGGTACAATGAAGCGAATAGAGGTGGATGCAAAAGGACTTGAATGCCCTCAGCCTGTAATATTAACAAAAAAGGCGATCGCACAAAATCCAGGGGGTGAACTGGTGGTCTATGTTGACAATGATGTTGCGAGGGAAAATGTTGTCAGGATGGCGAAACACGAGGGTTGTTCAGTAACTGTGCATGAAAAAGAGGCAGGGGTTTATGAGGTTCAGATAACCAGTGTGGATTCTCCTGAAACAGCCGGAAACCCCGCACCTCAATGCATCGAACCTGAAGCAGAGATAGCATATATGTTTGATTCTGATTTTATCGGAACAAACCGCGAGCTTGGGAAGGTGCTTTCCAACGGCTTTTTAAATGCGATTGCTGCACTGCCTGACAAAAAAAGCTCAATTGTTTTGATAAGTACCGGCGTAAAGCTTGCCGCAGAGGGTTCTTATGTGCTGGAAACTTTATCAGGGCTCAGCAACGCCGGATTTACCATATTAATTTGCGGGACATGTTTAGACTTTTTCAAAATCAGGGACAAGGTTAAGGTGGGAACTGTTTCAAATGCCCTTGAGATAATGGAATGCATGACCAATGCAGATAAAGTAATAAAATTCTAAATCCGTTCAATGCTGTTACACTTTCTACCTGCTTGTGAAAACATGTTTTTTAAAACTGCTCATTTGAGCCCTGATAACCAGGTAAACTAAACTGGGTATTGACGTGAAATTTTTAAGGGCACTAAAAATTTTCTTATTAATAGCAGCTGTACTTGTAACCTGCTGGTACTGGCTTTTTTAACAATATGAAAGAGCATTCAAGAGAAGTATTTGAGGGAAAGCGCTTCGGGTTTGGAAAAAACTGGAACAGGTTTCTTTCAGTGCTTAATGAAGAACGAATATCTGAAGCTGAAAAATCCCTTAAAGAGATGCTGGAATGTGAAAATCTGAGGGGAAAACTGTTCCTTGATATAGGGTCAGGCAGTGGACTGTTCAGTCTGGCTGCCAGACGGCTTGGAGCCAGAGTCTTTTCATTTGATTATGACCCCTGGTCAGTGCGATGTACAGCTGAGTTGAAACAACGGTACTTTCCGGATGACAGGGGCTGGGATATCACAGAGGGATCGGTCCTGGATTCTGATTTTATGAAGTCCCTGGGTAAGTTTGATATTGTTTATTCATGGGGGGTTCTTCATCATACAGGGGACTTGTGGAAAGCATGCAGCCTTTCCCAGCTTTCCGTGAAAACCGGCGGCAGTCTTTTTCTGGCAATTTATAATAACCAGGGACTATTATCAGGTTTCTGGGAAAAAGTTAAAAAAACCTACTGTTCCTGCCTTGCCGGAAAAACAGTTACGGTAATGGTTTTTATCCCCTGTTTTGTAGTATCAGGGTTTTTAAAAGATGTTTTATGTTTAAAAAATCCCCTGAAACGCTATACACAATATAAAAAAAGCAGGGGAATGTCTGTTTACCATGACTGGATTGACTGGCTGGGAGGATACCCCTTTGAGTCTGCAAAACCGCGGGATATTATAGATTTTTTCAAAAAACAGGGATTTTATCTGATAAAACTGAAGTCAACCAATGGGTTTGGAAACAATCAGTTTGTTTTTAAAAAAAATCAGAAATAAAAGTTATAATTTTTTAGTATCCCCCTTTTTTTCCTTTTCAGTAGAATCATAAACCCTTTATCTCTGTTAACCCCAGAATTTATACCTTCACGGTTGCTGCCTCCACCCCCTCTCTGCTTCTGTCCTGATACGCCTGAATTTCACGATTTTAGCCAACACATTGCAGCCCGGATTATTCACGCTAAAGAACAATACAATTGCTGCTGTCTGCCCGCTTTTTTTTGCGGAAACGTCCATATGTTATGCATCTCATCTGCTTGTTTGCCGCGTGCTTGATTCGGGCTAATACTTTTTTATTAAAGAATCTCTTAGGATAGTATTTAAAAAAATACGAAACAAAATCATACTTAACGGGTATTTGATTTGTTTAACCGTATGTTAATATTCAAATAAAAACGAAATACACGAAACCAATAACATTTTTTCGGCTCTGTACAATCCTGG
>JAJRXD010000134.1 GCA_024276465.1 Deltaproteobacteria bacterium | reverse complement strand
TCTTGATCTTGAGGAAGCTACAAACTTCATCAAAAGCGAAGCCCATGAGGACGCAAATATTATTTTCGGGGCTGCCATTGATGACTCCATGGCTGAAAATTTTCAGATAACTGTTATTGCTACCGGTTTCAGCAATGAAAAGACAGAGTCAACCAGGTTTCAGGCAAAAGCGCAGGGAGGGGCAGGGCTGGTGGGAACATATTCGGAAAGGCAGAACGTAAATATAGTGAAAATAGGGACAATTGAAAGTGAATTTTCAGAAAACGGGGGGTATGATATCCCAACATTCATTAGAAAACAGCAAAGCATGTAAAACCAGTAACAAAAATAATTATCGCATCTTTTTTGTCTGGTCCTGTATCTATTTATCGTCCAGCACCTTTCTAATCGTCTCTGCCATATTTTTTCTATTAATCGGCTTCATTAAAAACTCTTTGATACCGACAGCTTTGGCTTTTTCAGATGAAACATTTTCACTGAAACCAGTACACAAAACAATGGGAACATCAGGCTTAATTCTTATTAATTCTTTAGCCAGATCATATCCTGTCATATCAGGCATTGTCTGATCGGTTATAACGATATCAAATTTATCAGGATCATTACGAAATGTTTCCAATGCCTCAGCAGATCTTTTTTCAGCAATGACATTGTATCCAAGAGACTCAAGTATCTTTTTCCCAACATCAACCAATACGTCCTCATCATCAACAAATAAGATATGTTCATTGCCGGTTGGCAATGACTTTACACCTGCCTTTTTTTCTTTAATCGCATTCTCAGCTTTTGGCAGGAGAACATGAAACGTGCTGCCTTTGCCTGCTTCGCTTTCAACAGTTATGTCTCCTCCATGACTTTTAACAATTCCGTACACTACAGCAAGCCCCATACCAGTTCCCCTGTCTATTTTTTTAGTGGTAAAAAAAGGCTCAAATATGCGGTCAACAACACTGGGATCAATTCCCGGGCCTGTGTCTCTTACGGCCAATTTTACATATGTGCCAGGCTGCAGATCATGAAAAGCCTTAACAGTTTCAGCATTTAGAGCAACCTGTGATAATTTCATCTCAAGCACGCCACCATTTTCCTGCATTGCATCGGCTGCATTAGTGCCCAGGTTCATAATAACCTGATGAATTTGTGTCGGGTCTGCCATGACAGTGGCATCCTGGACGTTTGTATCCAGGCGGATATCAATGGTTGTCGGGATCGATGCCCGGAGCAGTTTGACTGCTTCCTTAATAACGGAATGCAGTTCTAAGGACTTTCGTTCATGACCACTTCTGCGGCTGAATGCAAGAATCTGTTTTACCAGATCTCTTGCGCGCATGCTTGACTGCAGAATCTGTTCAAGATTACTTCTTACGGTTTTACCATCCAGGCTGTCTGCAAGTGATAATTCCGTGTATCCTATAATTGCTGCAAGGATATTATTAAAATCATGAGCAATCCCTCCTGCAAGGGTCCCTATGGCCTCCATCTTTTGTGACTGTCTGAGTTGTTCTTCAAGTTCTGTCTCCTTGGTAATATCACGGCCTATAGAAACAAAACTTGTAATCTTTCCTGACTGGTCACGAACAGGTGAAACTGTTACGTATAATTTACAATTGGACCCGTCTTTTTTCTTTTCTGTAACATGTCCACCCCACACAGACCCCCTGTTAATGGCTTCCCATATTTCTTTATACCGCTGTTGCTGATCTGAACTTCTCTCAAAATCGAGCATGTTTTTGCCGATCAGCTCATCACGGCTGTATCCCATCAACTGCTCCGAAACAGGGTTTACATATTGAATAATGCCATCAGACCCGACAATCGTCATGGCTTCATCTGCCTGTTCAACAGCAGTTGAAAGACGTATTCGTTCCTCCTCGGCCTGCTTGCGTTCAGTAATGTCACGTGATGACTGAATGATCTGGATAACATTCCCCGCATCGTCAAGCAGGGGTACAGCAATGACATCTACAATGATCTCATTTCCGTCTTTTTTGTAATGATGGGTGTGTGTGACCCTGGCGGGCGCCTTTGTTGCAAGAACCTGCCTTACAGGGCAGGGGTATTCAGCTTCATCACATGGTGTGTTGAGGTTATGGTTAATCTGGTAACAATTCAGGCAATTTACAGCCTGTTCTTTTTCCCTGATTGATTCCCGAACAGAGCGGTTGGCCAGAGCAATGCTGTAATCAGGATTGATAACCATCAGGCTCTCCGGGAAGCCGTCAATAATAGACTGAAGGAAGTTTTTGGATTTTCTTAAATCCTCCTCGGCCTGCTTGCGTTCATCAACTTCACAGTGAATCTTGAATGAAAAAATAAAGAAGAGGAAAAAGGGTGTAAACAGCAACTCAAAGTAATCTTCATAGCTGTCAAAATAAGCTGTGATATTACCGTGTTCAAGACAATTGGATAAGCCGACCAGAATATAAACAACGAGGGGTAAACAGAGGAAAAGCTTACAGGAAGGCTCAAGCAGATTTTTTCCAAGTCTGCAGACAATTACAAAAGCAGCAGAGAACCCGATTGTGGAAATGATATCAAGAATTGTAATTACGTTCATTTAAGGTTCGGCCTTGAGTTTGTTTGCACAGCCCCGGACAACTTCCAGCAGGCAAAAGCAAATAACAATCCCGATAAAGCATAGCCAAAATGTTCCAAAAAATTAAACAAGCCCTTAAAACAAATTCCCTCAACAACTGTAAACACATAAGAAAAAAATAAAATTATAAAACCTGTTTTAAAATATTTAAAACCCGGCAGTCGCACCTCCTTAAGAACTGAAAAAAGGATAATAAGAGCAACAACACCAAGAAGCAAATTAATAATTTCACTTTCGTTAAACATTGCTAACCCCCTGAACTTATTTAAAGGTCAGAAAGAATTAATTAATGATTGGTGTTGTGATCAGGGCAGAAAAGATTTTGTCTGCGACTCTGTCGCTTATTATTAAAATAATTTGATACTTGAAAAGCCTATATTAGATTATAATATATTGTAAGATTTAACCATTGTCAATACAATAAAAAGCAGAAGTTTCCCCAAAAAAGGCATCAAATCTCACTAAAAGCAATAATGGCAGTAATAACCCTGAATTACCAAGTGGTAAAGTGTTTTTTTAAACCCATTGCACCGCAGCCGGCAATGAGTGTCTTTCTGCTTTCAGGGTCAGAAACAAACCTGATTTTTTTCTGAATGATCATCTGCTTGTGGTTTTCTTCTCACCAGCCTGTTTACTGTATCAGCATAAAAGCAGAAAATCATACCTGCCACCGTGGCTGCTGTTGTTATCCAGAAAAGTGGTAAATGCAGGGTTTGATTTTCGTGAAAAAAAAGATCAAGGATAAAAAGAATTAATCCCAGGTGCAGCAAAGAAGAACCCAGCCTCACCCAGTAGCCTTTTTTTTCAAAGTTCAGGCTTTGGCTGCCGGCCAGGGCCATGACCAGTACCAGCAACTGGAGGACAAGGGATGCGATGAGAACAACTATAAGGCTGGTCTTAATTCCCCAGCAAAAACTTACAATACCTGCAACAACAATGAGGGTTACTGCAAACCGGTTCAGCCACATAGTGGGCAGCAGTCGTTTAGGGACACAGATGCCAAGCAGAAGGATAAGACAGATAAGGAAAGGTGAAATTATGGTATTGATGCGGTCCATGTACTGGACCTGCATGGCAGATGGCATTTGATGAACAAGGGCCAGTTTGAAATAGAACATGCCGTATATACACACAACCGATATTACAAAAAGGACTACAGCGGTAGCAAGAATCAGGTAGAAATCATAGGAGCTTTTTGTTTTCATGTTGTTTCCCTATTGAAAGGTATGCTCTCCCGGAAAATAGTAAGAGGTCAGGAATGTAAAAATCATGGACAGAAAGCAGAGAATTCCAAGGATTGATGAAAAATACCACATGCCGGTCCTGCTGAGGTAAAGCCTGGTATGAAGATATGTGCTGAATACAGCCCACATCATAAGTGAGCTGCATATTTTTGGGTCCCACCACCAGTTCGGCCCCCAGGCCTTAAGAGCCCATGGGTAACCAAGCAGCAGGCCCAGAGTAAGCAGAAAATAACCAAGTTTTGCAAAAACGTATCCCTCCAGTTCAATGGCCGGCTCACGTCTGAAAAGCATAAATACAGAACTCACAAAGGTTAAAGATATACATGCATAGGCCATGAAAAGCATGGGGGGATGGAACCACATATACTGTGCATTGTAATAAAAGATCATTTTGGGGTACATGCTCATGAATAATCTGACCCGTTCCATGGGTGCCTGCCCTGCTTCAATCCACGGCCTTATCTCATCAAAAAACATGGGCAGCGGCTTACTGAACGGATCTGCAGAAAAAAAGAGAATTGCCACCTGCACAGATAAAATAAGATGCAGCACTGCTCTGAACCTGTAATTTTTTATCCGGCAGTGGGCGATAAGGGCCATAATGCTGTAGCACATATACCAGAAATAATATTTTTCATTCTCAATCCAGAGCGGGATAGCATATCTTGGGGGATTTGCCTGGTCATAAAGGGGAAATGCATAGGCAGCATGACTGTTCATTAACATAAGCTGCCTGTTTAACCACCCTGCCAGATTAGCGGGAAGCTCAAGGGAAAAATGACTGTAAATTTGATAGTGAAACCAGCAGATCCATAAAAATCCGGCCACAAACACAACATTTATCACAACAAGGAGCACACTGCCAGCACGTTGCCAGACAGGCTCGGATCGCAGGAGGTTGATAAAGCCCGAAATTCCGATTATGCCGGCAATTACCAGTAAAGCAGCCATCAGGCAGCTGCCAGCTAAACTGAATATTGTAATGGGAAGTATTGGATCCATATTTAGCCCAAAGACCTGACCAGAAAATAATTTTTTTACTCCTGAAAGTACTGAGACGACAAATCCTGTAAAATTTTTACCAGCTTTTATTCATGAGGTTCAGGAGTTATCAATAGTTCTTAAATTTATGCCTCTCTATGGCTTCAGGATTTTAACAACTTCGCCAGGCTCTGGGAACCGGCCTGTTTCAGCCTTGGAAAATACCATCTTTCCGTCCACAGTAACCTCAAAAACCCCCCCGCTTCCTGGTATCATCTCTGCCTGCGCCCCGAAAGCGTCTTTCAGCTCTTCCGCCAGACCGGCGGCTTTTGGCTCATAGTTTCACATTGTGCAGTATTGAATTTTAATATCCATTTTTTCTCCTTTCAAAAAATAACGTATTGTCAAAAATATTAATTTGCATTGATACTATTCATTTTTATGCCCTACATCCAGCAACTGATCCTGATTCCCATGCTGTATCCCCCACGGGTTGGTTTGAAGAAAATAGCTCAGAAGATTTTTCCCTGATTCTCCGGAGGTATCTTTTGCAGTCAGTTCCATGTAGTGGAGCAGCCCCTTCATGTAGTTCCTCAGAGACATTTCAGTATTGCCCGAGTGTAGTATTGAAGCATTATTAACCTGGAACTCAGCGAGAGCAGAAGCGCTGTTGAGCAGTTTGTCACACAATGAGCGGATCAGCTTGACACCAAGTGTGGGTGAATGTTTCAGAACCGTCTCAAGCTCAATTTTGGGCAGGCAGAGTACAACACAGTCCGTGGAAGCAACAACTGTGGCAGTACGGGGTGTTCCCAGGACAGCTCCAACCTCCCCTACAAAATCCTGGGAAGAGTCGGCATCTATGGAGTTGACCTTCTGTCCCAGTATGAAAACATCTAAAATCCCCTTTTCAAGAAGATAAAACTGACTGCCCCCCTCTCCTTCCCTCAGAAGCACCTCACCCCCGGCAAAGTGCCTGCGGTATTTTTTCATATCCATGCTGTTCATACAGATATCTCCATCCCTTCCATGGCAACAAAGATTTTTTCAGGGTCAATTCCCTTCTTCCCGGCAGCCTGCCGAACCCTGGCCTGAATATTATCCAGAGCATCATCGGTTCTCATGGGATCATGATGAGTAAGAACCATCCTGTCCGCTCCGGAATTTTTCATCCATTCCAAACAATAATCCCATTAGGAATGTCCCCAGCCGCGTTTGCCGGCAGGGTATTCATCCGGGGTATACTGACAGTCTACCACAAAAAGATCCGCATCACGGACAAAATCTGCAAACCGCCTGTTTACATCCCGTACAGTAGCCTCCACATCTCCGAAAAGAAGATTATCTTCGCTTTCCGGAGACCGCGGGGCATCTTCAGTATCAAACAGGTTATAATAGGGCTCATGATCCCCTGTGAAAACCATGGAGCGTCCATTCTCAGTAATACGGTACCCCAGGCACCGGACAGGATGGTTTGAAAACTGTGTCTTAATCCGGAGATGATTTATTTCCATGGAAGTTTCATTAAGTGCTTCATAGTGAATATCAGCAGCAAGCTGCTGGTTGGATACCGGGAAAAAGTCATACTGCATCTGGATATCAAAGACATCTTTGAGGGATCTTTTCTCAAGGTAATGTACGGGCCCCTTAACCTGAATTACTGTGCCGGGAATATAACACGGGGCAAAAAACGGGAAACCATGTATGTGGTCATAATGCGTATGCGAAATAAAAATGTTAATCAGCGGCAGGGGAACGCCGCGCTTAAGGAGATCCATTCCGAGACACCTGAGTCCGGTCCCTGCATCAAGAATTATGCACTCACCCTGTCGGCCCTTAACCTCAATACAGGTAGTATTGCCCCCGTATCTGACTGTTGCAGGTCCTGGTACGGAAATAGAGCCCCGGACCCCCCAAAATTTGACTTTCATAGCTCTGATTACTCCTCTGCAAGATTTAAAAACTCCGCAGCTTTTTCCAGTTCCGAGGGCAACTGATCAGATGTCCGGCTGAAAAGCTCAGGCGTGACACCCAGGCGGCCTGCTGAATCATCTGCAGCCTCTTCAATCACATTGCTTCCGCTTTCCCCGACCAGGAGCAGCTTGCACAGGTTGTTGACAACAATTACCAGCTCCATAAGAGAGTTCAGCTCCCCGTTGAGCGGAGAATGATGTGATTCTATTACCTGTACCAGAGAATCTTCCAGTTTCCATTTCTTTGCCAGAACCCCCCCTGCCTGTGGGTGAGAGCATCCGAAATGGGCTAACTCGGCAAAGGAGAGGGAAACACCCAGACGACGGCTCTCCGTCAGTGCTTTATTAAACCTGTCAGGGTCTGTCCTGATAAATAAAATTTTTCCCACATCATGGAGGAGCCCTGCGACAAAAAATGTTTCAAGTATTTCAGCAGGAACCCTCAGGCCTCTGGCTAAAAACTTACAGCCAACTGCAGTGCCAAGACAATGCCGCCAGAATTCCTCGGGATGAAGGGGCGAGATCTTTTCCTTAATAAATATAGTGCTGAACAGAGAAGTTGAAATAGCAAGGTTTTTAACTGTATTCATACCAAGAAGCACCACTGCCTGGGCAAGAGACTTGACACGGATGGGAAGCCCGTAAAAAGAGGAATTAACAAGTTTAATCACTTTTCCGGTAAGAACCGGATCAAGCATGATAATTTTCACCATCTCTTTTGGAGAAGTATCCATCTGTCTGGAAATCTCGTTAATCTTTCCCATAATTGGTGATATGGCAGGCATATCTTCAGCAGCCTTTAAAATATCTCCAGGAATTTCCGGTGAAGCAACACCCATTACTTCTTTCCAATATGTCAGGTTTAGTTTTTGCATCCAGCCATGTGCGTGCTGCAATGACAGTTAAATGTTTCTGATTTTCCACATGATCAATATATATGGAAAAGGTTTTGGTGTGTCAATTAAAAAGGCACAAGAAAAAAAGTAAATATAATCAGTAATATCCGGTTAGGTATTTGCATAAGAGTATAAATAGTCCCTCATTTGTGCTTGAGTTGAAAACTAATGGTTATTTTTTTTTAAAAAAGTACAATTTGTCATCCCCGAATGCAGTTATCGGGGATCCAGGTATATGATAGTTAGTATGGATTCCCGCTAAAAACATGCGGGAATGACAGTTGTATATGAGAATGAGACAAAATCTGATACAAGCAAAAAACTAACCGGAAGTTGCTGAAATATAATAGCGAATTTCACACCAGGGCATGCATTACCCACCAAACATTTCTACAATATATAGTGTTATCTTTTTCATTGACAACAAGTTTTATTTGTTATACTCCTACCAGAGAAAAGCAATTTCTCAACAAAAAATCAATAGTTAACTCTTTTAATTCAGGCTAACAGGGTGCACAAAAGGCAGAGAAAAAAAGCATTTGAAGAAATTGCACCTGACAGTAAATTAATCAGGCTGATAAATAAGCTTTACAATTTGTCAGAAATGCAGGAAGTCCGGCAGTATCAGGAAAAGATTAATAAATTGCACCTTGGATACGCAGTTGATTGTTTTGAAAGCCGGCTTGAATTTATAGATGACCTCATTACATCAAGAAAAGGAAACCTGGATGATTCAGAAAAAAAGGCTCTGAACTGTTGTCTTGAAGATCTGAGTAAAAAAAAAGACGGGGATCTGACCTTTTCCGGTTTTTTTATAGATTGTCTCTCTCTGACAATCAGGGAATATGTTCAAGCTCCTTCAAAAACCACTGCCCTCAATTTTCCATACCTGAATAATATTGTTTTCTTTAATAACGGATCTTCCTCCGGGAGATTTCTTTTAGTGCTTTCATTAACAGGTCTGTTAGCCTCAGGGTGTACTCAGAAAAAAGATAACAGTCAGTATGTCTATACTGGAAAAAAATCAATGGAGATATTGTCAACCCAAAAGAGTGACTGCAATACGGGCAGTCATGAAAACAATTCAGATGAAACCGGTAAAACTCAAAACATAAAAGGCCCCTTTGTTCAGACAGTTCATAAAAAACCAGAAAACAGAAACAAAGCCCTTTCAGAGGTCAAAAAGACTTATATTGTTAAAAGGGGAGACAGCGTAAGGATGATCTCAGATGAAATGGGCTTTGATTACAGAGATCTTGTCAGGCAAAACAATATCAAATACGACAAGAAAAGAGACTGGTTCATGCTTTACCCCGGCCAGGTACTGGTACTGCCGCATGGAGATCAGCCTTATGAAATAACTGAAAAGACAGCACAGGAAGACCAGACAAAACATGCTCCCGGCTTTTTAACACTTACCAGCAAAAAAGCTAAAGAAAGCTTTGCATATTATCTGATAGAAAAAGGTGATTCTCTCTGGATAATTTCAAGGAAATATAAGGTGCCTGTAGAAAAAATTGTTGAAATAAATAAAATCAGAAATCCGGGAAAAGTCAGATACGGCCAGATGCTTAAAATTCCGGTAAAAGCTGAAAACATCGAAAAAAGAAAACCCTTTAACCTGTTGAGCAGCAGAAAAAAAGCAGAATTCCTTAAAAAAAGGACAATTAAGGCAGGCCATCCCTACCTGGAAACTATTGTAGAAATGTCCGAAAAATATAAAATTGATCCAAGGTTGTATGCAGCCCTGATCTGGGAGGAAAGCTGGTTTGATAAAAATGCCAAATCAAAAGACAATTGCCAGAAGCTTGCACAGTTAGACCCAAGGTTTCATACAATATCAGATGATATTAAGGAAAATTTCAGAAAAAGTCTTGGATATCTCAGGCATGAGTTTGTTTATTACAGAAAAAATGGATTTGACATGAAATCATCGGTAATATCTGCACTGGCAGCTTACAATGGAGGAAACACAAGGATAAGAAACTATATTAAAAATGGAAAATGGGATGGAAAAAGCATTGAAACAATCCCTCTTAAAGAAACAAGGGATCACATAAAAAAAGTGCTCCACAGATGCAAAATGAATTACCAGGCAAGTTTATAACAAAGAATTTCAGCATCCAATCTTGATGGCTTTGTAAAAAGGCCAACTTTTGCATTGCGCGGTATCCTTTCCCGACATTAATCGGGATGCAGTAAGTGGGCATCATTCCTCAGGATTTGAGTGCTTTGAATTTGAAGCTTTTTACTTTTTACAACTTCATCAATCTTTGTTTTTTTCTGTAACACCATAATTTTAAAATTATAATAAAAAAAAACTAAACCTTTTCATTAATACAGTCGATAAAGCGGTAAATTTTTAATAAAATAACTAATGCAGGAGGAACCATGATGGAAAAGAGATGTTTCAAAAAAAGCAGGATTTTATTAATTTGTCTGGCCGCTTTATTATTCCTTCCAAAATTTGCAAGTTCTGACCAGGGAGATGATTCAGTCAAGGCATCTCCAATTTTTAAAAACGCATTAAATAGAACATTAAGGGCATGGGAAAGACAGGGTAAAATTATTGACTGGCTCCAGACCAGGGACCAGATAGATGAAAAAACTCTGGAAAAAGCACAAAACATACTTAGAAGTTTAATTGAGGCTGCCCAGGAAGACAATTCCACATTAACACAGGATCCCAATAATCCATGGTGTTTAATAGATGAAACAAGGGATGCAAATGATCCAAGATGCAGGGAAACTCTTGACCCTGATGACAGAGACTGCAGAGAAACTCTTGATCCACAGAATGAGGCATGTCAGAAAACCCTTGATCCGAATGATTCAAACTGCAATTCTGTAATAACCCGCATCACCCTTGATCCGAATGATGAGCGGTGTATTACGTTAGATCCGCGAAACAGTGACTGTAACTTTTTGAACACATTGGATCCACGAGACCCAAGGTGTAAAGTAACTCTTGATCCTGATAATCCTCAGTGCAGAATTACCCTGGATCCTGACAATGAAGAATGTGCACCAACTTTAGATCCTGCCAAAGGATGTAACCCAACCAGGGATCCTGAGGACAAAAGATGTTTAACCCTTGATCCGCAAAGCAATGAGTGCAGGATAACGCTTGACCCCAGGGACTTCAGATGCAAAATCACTCTGGACCCCAGTGACTTGAAGTGTAAAGTAACACTTGATCCGGAAAATGATAATTGTACAGCAACGCTTGATCCGGCCAATGATGAATGCCATGTGACCCGGGACCCCGAAGATTCAAGGTGTCTTACCCTGGATTCTAATGATGATGAGTGCAAAATTACTTTTAACCCGCAGGATCCCCGTTGCGGGCGTACACTTGACCCGAATGATCCCAAGTGCAGGGAAACTCTTGATCCGCTTTCAGATAACTGCACGGAAACCCTTGACCCTGCAGCTGGATGCAGACCAACAATGGAGCCTGATGATGACCGCTGCAAGCTCACCTTTGACCCTGCGAACAGGAATTGCAGACTGACCTTTGACCCGAGAGATCCGCGCTGCAGATTTACCTATGATCCGAACGATCCCAAGTGCAGGGAAACTCTTGACCCGCTTTCAGACAACTGTACGGAAACTCTTGACCCTGCAGCTGGATGCAGACCAACAATGGAGCCTGACGACCAGCGGTGCGTAACATTTGATCCTTCTGATGATGCCTGCAGGGTCACCTTTGACCCCAGGGACCCCAGATGCCAGTTTACCTATGACCCGAATGATCCCAAGTGCAGGGAAACTCTTGATCCAATGAGAGAGGATTGCAGGGAAACTCTTGATCCCAGGGACCCTGACTGCAACCCCACAAGGGATCCTGATGATTTGCGGTGTGTAACATTTGATCCTTCTGATGATGCCTGCAGGGTCACCTTTGACCCGAGAGATCCGCGCTGCAGATTTACCTATGATCCGAATGATCCCATGTGCAGGGAAACTCTTGACCCAATGAAAATGGATTGCAGGGAAACTCTTGATCCCAGGGATCCTGACTGCAACCCCACAAGGGACCCTGATGATTTGCGGTGCGTAACATTTGATCCTTCTGATGATGCCTGCAAAATTACCTTTGACCCGAGAGATCCAAGGTGCCAGTTCACTTTTGACCCGAATGATCCCATGTGCAGGGAAACCCTTGACCCAATGAAAATGGATTGCATGGAAACTCTTGATCCGAGAAACCCGGCCTGCAGCCCCACAAGGGACCCTGATGATATGCGCTGCACAACATTTGATCCTGCTGATGATGCCTGCAAAGTCACCTTTGACCCGAGAGATCCGCGCTGCCAGTTCACTTTTGACCCGAATGATCCCATGTGCAGGGAAACTCTTGACCCAATGAGAATGGATTGCATGGAAACTCTTGATCCGAGAAACCCGGCCTGCAGCCCCACAAGGGATCCTGGTGATATGCGCTGCACAACATTTGATCCTGCTGATGATGCCTGCAAAATTACCTTTGACCCGAGAGATCCGCGCTGCCAGTTCACTCTTGACCCGAATGATCCCATGTGCAGGGAAACCCTTGACCCAATGAGAATGGATTGCATGGAAACTCTTGATCCGAGAAACCCGGCCTGCAGCCCCACAAGGGACCCTGGTGATATGCGCTGCGCAACATTTGATCCTGACAGCGCGGAATGCAGGGCAACCTTTGACCCCAGGGACCCCAGATGCCAGTTTACACTTGATCCGGGTGACCCTAAGTGTAAAGAGACCCTTGACCCAATGGATGAAAAATGCAGACAGACCCTTGACCCGATGAATTCAGACTGCAGCCCCACAAGGGACCCTGATGACCCCAGGTGCGTAACATTTGATCCTGATGATGTGGAATGCAGGGCAACCTTTGACCCGAGAGATCCGCGCTGCCAGTTCACTCTTGACCCTAATGATCCCATGTGCAAAGAGACCCTTGACCCAATGAGACCTGATTGCAGTGAAACACTTGATCCCGTTGATCCGGGCTGCAATCCAACAAGGGATACCGGTGATATGCGATGTATGACGTTTGATCCTGACAGTGAGGACTGCAAAGTAACCTTTGATCCCAGGGATCCCAGATGTGTATATACGGATGATCCGAACGATCCCAAATGCAGGGAAACTCTTGACCCAATGAGAGCTGATTGTAGCGAGACACTTGATCCTAATAATCCGTATTGCAATCCGACAAGAGACTCTGGTGATATGCGGTGTATGACATTTGATCCCGGACAGATAGAGTGTCAGATGACATTTGACCCTATGGATGAAAGATGCAGAACAACCTTTGATCCCAATGACCCGCGCTGTGAAGCAACACTCGATCCAGCAGATATGAACTGTAATATCCATATGTACACAACCGACCCTAATGACCTTAAATGTCAGTATACCAGTGATCCCATGATGAGGGACTGCCAGGGAGGTTACACCAGTGATCCCATGATGAGGGACTGCCAGGGAGGTTACACCAGTGATCCCATGATGAGGGACTGCCAGGGAGGTTACACCAGTGATCCCATGATGAGGGACTGTCAGGGAGGTTACACCAGTGATCCC
>JAJRXD010000133.1 GCA_024276465.1 Deltaproteobacteria bacterium | reverse complement strand
GTGCGAACCAGGGAAGCTGTTCTTGAAAGCGCCGAATTTAAGGCATTGTGGAACCGCATAAAACACAAGACCACCTATCGGGTGAACTTTGATAACGAAAAGCTCATCAAGGACAGCGCAAGGGCAATTCTCGATTGCCCGCCCATCACCAAGACACGGGCACAATTCAGGAAAGCAGATATTGATATAGGAAAAGGCGGTTTAATGGTTCGGGAAACGGCCACATCCGGATATACGACCATCAATGAAATGGATATTGAGCTACCGGATCTGCTGACCGACTTGCAGGACAAAACGCACCTGACTCGCCGAAGCCTTGCAAAAATACTCAAGCAAAGCCGGCGTTTGAATGATTTTAAGCGCAACCCACAACAGTTCATCGATTTTGCAGCAGAGGCAATCAACAGGACCAAGCGGCTTGCCCTGGTGGATGGGATTCGCTACCAGCGCATCGGAGATGATCATTATTACGCACAAGAACTATTTGAGAAGGAAGAATTGACGGGTTACTTGAAAAATACCCTGGAAACCCAGAAATCAGTATACCAACATGTTGTGTATGACTCTGCCGGTGTCGAGCGGAAATTTGCTGAAGACCTGGAGGCCAACGAAGCAGTAAAGGTCTACGCCAAACTCCCCGGATGGTTCAAGGTTCCAACGCCACTTGGAACCTACAATCCCGATTGGGCCGTTCTGGTTGAGATCGATGGCCAGGAAAAGCTCTACTTCGTTGTAGAAACCAAAGGCAGCAACTGGTGGGACGACCTTCGGCATATAGAAGGCGCCAAAATAAAATGTGGTGAAAAGCATTTTAAGGAATTAGCGGTGGGACAGAACCCGGCCAGGTACATCAAAGCCACCAGCGTTGATGACATGATGCGCCATGGCTGAAAAAAGGTACATGATGACGATTACTAAACTTAATACAGGGTCAAACCTAAATCATAAACTAATTCATGCTGTTGAGTTACTTTTCCACTATCTGATACATCTTTCTAACTTCTTTGCACAAAGCAGCGAATTAAAATCAATCGTTGCTTCTCTAAAGACCTTTTAGCATATGGTTTTGTCAGATACGGTCAAAAGGTTGAAAAAATTTAAAAATAATTTCAGTCAGAGCATTGCCTGTTTTTGATTAAGTTTTATACGCTGCATGCTTCTCCTTTGCAGTAAACCCGATTCTGCTTCTGGGTGCTTCGTTTGCCGCTAAAAGCTGATCCAGGGTTTCAAAAACTATTTGAAACCGGTTATCAGTTTGTTGCTTTAGCTCACTTAGTTCTCTCCTGAGGCCTTCATTTTCCAGAAGCATCTGGCGCAGCCGCGTAAAAACGCGCATAATCTGAATATTTACCTCAATGGCCTGATCACTCTTTAATACTGAGGATAACATGGCCACTCCCTGTTCTGTAAAAGCCATAGGGGGATAACGCAGCCCCATCCTGATGCTATTGGAGGTCGCAAATTGCGACCTCCAATTTTGAAGCTCTTCCTTTGTCAATTCAAACATGAAATCTTCCGGGAATCTTTGGATATTTCGACGTACCTGCTCTTTTAATCGTTTTGTCTCGACGCCATATAGCCCGGCAAGGTCCTTATCCAGCATTACTTTTAAGCCCCGGATGACAAATATTTTGCTGGCCACAGTTTCAATTGAAATAGTTGCGGTCATATAAGGTTAACTCCTGTTTTTTTGGTTTTGCTCCACTAAACATTTCTGGCACGACTCAACATACATGTTTTCAGTGCTTACAGGATACACCTTCACAAACCAGGGGATTAAAATCAATCGTTGCTTTTCTATATACCTTTTAGCATACGGTTTTGTCAGATAAGGTCAAAAGGTGAAAATTTTTTAAAAATAATCACAGTCCTCATGATGCGACGTATCACCCTGAATCCGTGAAAAAACACAACTTACCATTTTAAAAGACGAGATTGCCATCCCGGTTTATCGGGGCTCCTCGCAATGACACAGGCTGAGATATTTAAAAAACTCTCAGCAATAACTTGTTTTCCTCTCCTTTGCAGTAAACCCGATTTTGCGCTTGGGTGTTTCATCTGCTGCTAAAAGCTGATCCATGGTTTCAAAAACGATCTGGAAGAGGCTATCAGTTTGTTGTTTTAGCTCACTAAGTACTCTCGTCCATAAATTTAGAGATGTATCTCATAGTATTTTTCACCACCCACTTGCATTGCTCATTCGAGACGCGGAGAGCGCAGAGGAAAGACTTTGTTTTGTTCCGATGTGTCGGAACAAAACAAATGTTGATCTTCTCTACGTTCTGGTTTATGTCCCCCCCCCTTTTTTATAAAACTTTTGGCAGTACCGGAATATAAGACTGGTAAGGAGACAGCTGTAATTTACAGGAAGTTCGGTTTTTAAAGAAATTGGATGGAAATTCGGATTGAAGCGCATCTTTATCCCCTCATGTCTGAATTTTTATAAAATATATTTCATGACTTTGCAAACAGAATTTTCCGGTTTCATAAAATATTATAGAGCATGGTTTTGTCAGATACGGTCAAAAAGAATAAAAAAATCTCCTGCTGATTTCCATCTGTTTTTTTCTTGATAACTTTTCAACATGTTGTTATTTTTTGATCAAATACCCTCATTTGTATTTTAACAGCTCAACTTTTTTCCGAATGAGCCGTAAATTCTCATGTTTTGTATTACACATCACGTTGATAAAAATCTGGAAACCAGCAAAAGATGCAGCGTCCGATAGGGAAGTACTGCTCAATATGCTGCAAAGCAAAAGTGTCATAATAGGATGTAATGAACCTTAGAGAGATAGAAAAAAAAATCGAAGAATTTAACCTGCCGGTGTTTCCCCAGATGCTTGTTCAGGTGAAAAAGGTAAGCTCTGATGAATATTCAAGCGCTCAGGACCTTGCTGAAATAATTCTCAGGGACCAGGCCTTGACACTGAAAATTCTCAGCATTGCCAATTCGTCTTTTTACGGATTTTACGGGAAGGTTTCTACTATTACACAGGCTATTATTGTGCTTGGTTTTGAATCAGTAAAAAACATCACATTTGGGATTACCGCCTACAACAATCTGTCTGCTTTTGTAAAAGAGTCTGTTGTTAAACAGTTCTGGGAGCACTCTCTTGCAACAGGGGTATGTGCCGAGCTCATAGCTGAAAAAATGGGTTACTCTCCCTCTGAAGAAGCTCTGGTAGCCGGTCTTTTACATGATGTGGGCAAAATTTTACTGCTTCATCTTTATCCCGAACAATACAGGGAGGTATAGAATGTCATGTCTGAACACAGGGCTTACTCTGATGTTGTTGAGACTTCAATTCTTGGAGTAAACCATTGTGTGGCTGGTGAAATAATGGCAAAAAAGTGGGGACTGCCAAATGCTTTGGTGAATGCAATAAGGGACCACCACAAAAAAACAAGGAGCGCAAGCATGCTCACGGATATTGTATCTTACTCTGATTTAATGATAGAGGCCATGACTGGCAGCAGTGATAGAGAGAAGATTGACCTGTTAGTCAAAATGGGCTCAACCGAGCTTGACCTGAAACAGGAGAGTATAAAGGTAGTGATGTCGGTTTTAGGAGAGAGGCTGGAAGAATACAGCAATATTTTTGAGATACGCATTGACAATCTCATGGCCTATACGACAATGATAGAGGAACAATATTCCAAACTGAAAAAGAGCAGCTCTTCCAGGACTATTTCAAAGAACCAAGAGGAGATGTCCATTCTGATGGAAATTTCAAATGCAATGGTTCAGGGGAGACCAGAGGAAGAGGTGCTTCTGATGGTACTTGAGGGTATAATAAGGATAGTTGAGGCTGAACTGGCAATTCTGTTTGTTGTTGACCATGAGCAGTCAGTGGTTAAAGGGAAGACTGGTTTAGGTGAAAATGCGATGAGGCTGTGTGAGAGTTTTTCTCTGTCCATGGATGACGACACAAGCATTATTGTTAAAGCTGTTAATTCAGGCAACAGACAGTTTATTGCAGGGCCTGCAGATGCTCAGGGTTCTGCATTGCAGGATCATGGAATTCTCTCAGAGCTTGAAGCTGCATCTGCCTGTATTATTCCACTTTCCATGCAGGAAAAACCCCTTGGTGCCATAATGTTTGCGTGGAAGGACCGTCAAAAGGAAAAAGATGAAGAGACTTTGCAAAGGCTTTCCCTTTTTGCTAATCAGGCCTCACTGATTCTGAGTGCTTCCGGGGAGAATGATGAAAAAAAAGAGAAAAAAGGCAGAAAGAGAAGTACGCTTTTGCTTGATCTGGACTAACTTGTGCCTGAACGAAAACCCCATTAATGGTATTTTTCTGTCATTGCAATGACAGCTGTTAATCATGACTTTTCGGTCAGCCACTTGCATCAATCAGGAATATGCATAATAAAAATAAAAACGATATGATAATTCTTGCGGCTGGATCACATTGCAGGGCAGAAGTTGTAAGTGTACTTTATGACTCTGGTTATACTGAAATTATTGAAGCTGACGATGGTGTGTCAGCCTGGAATTATCTGAAAAATAATAAAGTGGAAATGGTTTTAGCTGACTGGAACCTTTCCCAGTTTAACGGTTTAGTGCTGCTTGAACTGATGCAGGCTGACCAGAAACTTGCAGACATCCCTGTTATGCTTTTGTGTTCAAAAGTAAACAGAGAAATGATTATAGACGCAGGCCATGCAGGTGTCAGCGCAATACTGATACGGCCCTTTGACACAAAGACCCTTCAGGAAAAAATTGCTGATCTGTCTGATGTTCGCGATAAGGATCTGGACACCAGGGCAGAGACTTTAATGGACATCGGGAAAAAACATTTAAACAAAGGGGAGTATAAAGAAGCACTGAAACTGTTTAATCAAATTGTTGAACTTTATGAGGACCCGGAGGTTTATTATAACATCGGCTATATCAGAGCTGCACAGCAAAGATATGATGAATCGATAGTGGCTTTTCGCAAGGCAATTTATTTAGACAAAAAATTTGCAGATGCATACAGGGCTTTAGGGGAGGTTTACGAAAAGATCGGACAAAACGAAAAGGCGGAAAACATGATGCAGAGGGCAGGTGAAATCTATATGGAAAAAAGCATGTCAAAAGAGGCGGAAATCGCGTTTAATGAGGTTTTAAAGCTGAACCCTAACACCACTAATATCTACAACAGCCTTGGGATACTTTATCGCAGAAACAGAGAGTTTTCAAAAGCAATAAATGCTTATGAAAAAGCCCTGAAGATCGATTCAGAGGATGAAAACATCCTTTTTAACCTTGGCCGGGCATGTTTTGAAGCCGGGCTTTTAGACCAGGCAATGCTTTACCTGCAAAAGGTTCTTAAGCTTCAACCCGACTTTGAGGCAGCAGAAGAGATACTGAAAAGAGTGAAAAAAAAGATGGGGCAAAGCATTTAATTGCATATGGATAATAAAATAATATTTGTTATAGGTTCTCCAAGGGCAGGCTCAACACTTCTTCAGAGAATGCTGAGTTCCCATTCTGAAATTTTCGGCTGTCCTGAACCCCATATTATGACACCCCTGGCTCACCTTGGTTACTACCACAGTGTCGAGAAGGCACCCTATGACCATCTCCGGGGTGCAGAGGCTATCAGGGGATTTGTTGATCAGCTTCCCGGCAGGGAAAAAGACTATCTTGATGCCTGCAGGGCCTATACTGACCTGCTTTACAGCAGGCGGCTTGAAAATTCGGGGAAAAGATTTTTCCTGGATAAGACACCTGCATATGCACTTGTGCTTGATTTCATAGCAAAACTTTATCCAGGGGCAAAGTATGTGGTTTTAACAAGACATCCCCTTGCTGTTTTAAGCTCATATGCAAATTCATTTTTCAGTAGTGACTATCAGGCTGCAAATGATTTTAACCCCCTGCTTAACCGTTATGTTCCTGCAATAGCAAGATTTTTGCGGGAGCAAAAGGTTCCATTAATCCATGTGAAATATGAGGAGCTTGTGGAAAATCCAGGGCTGGAAATGGAAAAGATACTTGATTTTCTGGAGCTTGCCTTTGAAGAAGGTGTGGTTGAATACGGAACGCAGCAGCATGATGAAAGGGGGCTGGGGGATCCGGTTTCCGTCAACAGGCACAGCCGTCCGGTGACAAAGTCAGTAAACAAGTGGGCGGGAGAGCTGCTCAGAGACAGCGGAAAGCTTGAGCTTTCCAGAAAAATCATTGACTCACTGGATCCGGAAGATTTGAAAATATGGGGGTATCCATATGATGAAATTTTTGATCCTTTAAACAGATTATCCGGGAAAGAAAAAAAGCATGAAAAACCTCCCTTTGACAGATTCCAGATCCAGAGGAAACTTCTGCTGATTCTGAGACGCAATATTCACCAGAATGCTTTTGGAAAGCTTGTTAAGAAAATACGCTTTTGCTGTGATGTTCTTTTGAGGTAGAGCGGGTTGTGAGTATTTTTTAGAATCGTTCAATTCAGGTGTTAAAAGTTTCATGAAAAACGGGAATAGACTATGAAAACAATAATAGTAAATACATCCCTGTTATTTTTACTGGTTCTGACTTGTCCTGTGTTTGCACTGGACAATGCCACAAAACAGGTTCTTTTGAAAGAAGCTGAGACGCATAAGGAAATATTTGCAACCACGCAGCATACCATTAAGTTGGAGGGGAAAAAGCTTCGCTATACAGCTACTGCAGGACAGCTTATACTTAAAGATGAAAAGGGGAAGCAAAAAGCAGAAATATTTTTTATTGCCTATAAAAAAAAGGATGAAAAGAATTCCAGCCGGCCTGTCACATTTGCCTTTAACGGTGGTCCGGGATCATCATCTGTCTGGCTCCACTTCGGGGCAATGGGACCAAAGCGTGTTGTTCTGAAAGACAACGGCAGTCCTCCTCCACCCCCTGCATCCCTTATTGATAATGAGTTTACCTGGCTTGCTTTTACTGACCTTGTTTTTATAGATCCTGTTGGCACTGGATACAGCCGTGTTCTGGATGACAAAAAGGACAAACAGTTTTACGGGTTTAAAAAGGATATTGAATCAGTTGGTGATTTCATAAGGCTTTATCTGACCCGCTATAACCGATGGCTGTCGCCAAAATTTATTGTCGGAGAAAGTTACGGAACAACAAGAGCGGTCGGTGTTACAGACTATCTGCATAAAACACATGGTGTAGACCTGAATGGCATTGTGCTGATTTCGCCTGTTTTAAATTTTAATACAATCATGGCTGACCTGTCAAACAGCCTTCCCTATATTCTTTTTTTACCGTCTTATGTGGCAGCAGCACGCTATCACAAAAAAATATCCAAAGATCAGGACATTTCTGATTATCTGCCTGAAGTGGAAACCTGGGCAGTGAAAGAGTACATTACCGCCCTTATCAGAGGAGATACTCTGAGCACAGGTGACAGAAAAATCATAGCAGAGAAAATTGCAGGCTGTACAGGCATCTCTCAGGATTATATCCTGAAAAACAACCTGAAACTGCCGGTCAGGCGATTCAGGAAAGAGCTTCTGAGAAACGAAAAAAAGGTTCTTGGCAGAATGGATGCCAGGTTTACAGGTCCTGATACTGATCAGGCCGGGGAAAGCAGCAGGTATGACCCGTCCCTGGAAATGCTCATAGGAACATTTTCAAGCGCTGTTAACCATTATATCAGGAATGACCTTGATTTTAAAAACGATACGCCCTACTGGTATCTGAACTACCGCGTCAATACGGCCTGGAACTGGAAATCAGGCATACGCAGCAGTCAGGGTTATGTAAATGTTTCACAGATGCTGACAGACTCCATCCATACAAACAATTTTCTTCACGTTTTTACAGCTTCAGGATACTTTGATCTGGCAACACCATATTTTGCTGCAAAGTATACTGTTAACCAGTTAGGGCTGGAGGAAAACCTCCAGAAAAATATTTCCATGCACTTCTACAATGCAGGCCACATGATGTATATTGACAAGCCCTCACTTAAGAAATTTTTCAGCGACATCTCCTTATTCTACAAACACCTGCTGAACACTGCAAAACAGGACAAGTAGTACTCAAGCCGTTAACAAACCCTGACAGTTGTATTTTTTTAGCGTGAATTAATTCAATCGGATTAGGATAGAGCCTCAGAGGCAGGGGTTTAATATTGATGAAGTCGTAAAAAGTCAAAATTTCCCGGGAAACGGGACATCCTTTTCCGATATTTATCGGGACAATGTACAGTAAGTACGCTTCATTCCTGAAGTATTTTCACGCCTTGAATTTGAAGCTTTTTACTTTGCCATCAAATTTTGACTGGAACGTGCCGCGCAAGCCCTGTCCCGAATCCTTTCGGGATAGGCGGGGAGCTTCACTTTTTACCGGATCATCAAGATTGGTAACATGGTTAACAATTATTTATCAAGTTTTCATAAATAACTCCGAAAAACCAGATAATTTTCCTTCTGTTTTACCAATCTGATTTACGGAGGGAACAGGGTTCGCAGATTATGAAGAAACTATTTTAGATGTAATTAAATTTGCAGCCAGATTATGCTGAATACCCATATCAAAGATATACAAACCGGAAAAACTGAAAGATCCATCACAAATCCTGATGTCAGAATCAACAGTGGCTCTAAACAGATCGTTTTTACTTCTGTTTGTTCAGTACTGTTTCTTTCTCTGCTGTTTGTAGTATTGGTTAACAGTATAAAATGGATTAACCGGCCATTTCACAACTTTCTGGTAATGAGAAACCAGGTGGTTGCTTCCATTGGCCTTCCCCACTGGGAGGGAACTAAAGACGGAATAATATTTCAATCAAAAGTAGTTTCAATTGACAACAGACCCATAAATGGGATTAACGATTTATGGAACAGGTTGAAAAACTCACGGAAGGGAGAAATAGTTCATTATACGTTTGTTAAAGACAACAATTTGTTTGATAAACAAATTCCTGTTGCAATATTTTCCTATGAGGATTTCTTTCTTCTCTTTGGACTCTACATATTCAATGGGATAGTTTTTTTTCTAAGTGGATATTGTGTCTATTATATGCGTCCAAAATCTGCTTCAGGATTGTCACTTTTTGTTTTAGGGACATCAATTGGCATCTTTACTCTGACAGCATGTGACCTTTATTCTCCTTACTGGTTTTTTAATTTGCATGTTTTGAGTGAAGCTTTCCTTCCTGCAGCTGTATTTCATCTTGCTTTAACCTTTCCCTATGAGACTATACCGTCGAATAAAACCCGAAACTGGATTTTACTTGCCTACCTTACTTCCATCATCTTAAGCATTTTTTATGAGTTGTTAATATCCTGGCATAAGGGATATGTTATTATCCATAATCTCTGCACTTTTTATTTTGGACTTGCTCTTTTATTTTTTGTTTTTTCCCTCTTTTTTAAATACCTTAAAACAAATTCACCTGTTGTAAAATATAGAATTCGTACTGTTATGTGGGGTGCTTTTGCAGCATTATTTGCGCCGAGTGTTATTGTTATCTATTCTGCATTTCGATTAGGTGAATATCCGGTCAACATTATTGCTTTCACGACATTTATTTTTCCAATCGTACTGGGATATGCAATTGTAAAAAGAAATCTCTTTGAAATAGATAAAATTATTCAACGAAGTTTGTATTATCTGATTTTATCAGGGATAATCATCTTAATATTCTCCCTTTTGGTAATCTCTTTAAACTCCCTGTTCGAAGATATTAACCTGACCCGCTCACCTTATTTCCTCGTTCCCTTTACTATTCTAATGGTGCTCATTGTTAATCCGTTAAAGGACAGAGTGCAAAGTCTGGTGGATAAAATGTTTTATCACATCCATGCTGACTATCAAAAAATATTGAAAGAATCCAGTACAAAGCTGACAACCTTACTGAACAGAGAAGCCATCTGCCAGCACATAATAGAAAAAATTAATGAAGTAATAAGTCCGGAAGAAACACTTTTAATGGCATTAGATGAAGACAAGCAGTTATATATACCTTTGATTTCAGATGGGTTTGATGTTTCCAAATCTGATTCTTTAAAAGTCCCCGGGGATGATTTTATTGTAAAAAAGATATTGGAAACAAAAAAGGAGTTAACAGCTTTTGACATTGATTTTCTTTATGACAGCGGAAAAACAGATAATTATTTTTTACGGTTCCTTTACAAAATAAAAACACAAGTTATTATACCCCTGATATTTAAAAGTGAACTAAAGGGCTTCCTTATAACATCAAGAAAAAAGTCGGGGTTCAGTTACCATAGCAAAGATATTGAGTTTCTGAAAACCCTGGCCAATCATGCAACACTTTCCCTGGTTAACTGGCAGTCATACGAAGAACTCAAAACAGCCGAGAGGGAGCTGCTCCAGAGTGAAAAACTCAAGCTTGTAGGACAAATGGCAAACATGATAATTCATGACTTCAAGGGTCCCATGACATCAATTCGCTGTGTAGCTGAATTTATAACTATTGGCTCGCTTTCAAAAGAAGATATTAAAAATTACTGTAATAAAATCATGGGTGAAATAGACCGTTTGGTGGAAATGTCAAAAGAGCTGACAGAATTTTCCGGTGGGAGTAAAAAATTAATTTTTGGCAAATTTAACATTGAAGCCTTCATCAAAGATATTACCAGTTCATTAGAAGAAATTTTAAAGAAGAAAGGTATAACCCTTGATATAAATCTCCGGTTTAAAAAAGAATTAACTTTTGATTATGAGAAAATGAAAAGAGTTTTTCATAATATCTTCCATAATGCTATAGAAGCCATGCCAAATGGAGGGTTTTTGTCAATTTCCAATCAGGTCAATGATGAGCATATTGAATTTTGTATAACAGATACAGGAAAGGGAATTCCAGCCAGGTTCATAAGTAAAATATTTGATCCTTTTTTTACATCCGAAAAAACAGGCGGGACAGGTCTTGGCCTCTGTATTGTCAAAGACATAATTAATAACCATGGCGGGGACATTTGGGTCACAAGCCATGAGGGGCATGGGACTGCTTTTTATTTAACTGTTTCATCAGGTCTGGGTGAAAAAAGCAGTGGGGCATCAGCAGCGTAGATGCAGTATCAAGCCCCCATATTAATGTAAAAATACGATGCGACCAGTGAAAAAATACTCTGTTTTAGTAGTCGATGATAATGAAGAAATTGTTGAGATTTTATACGAAACATTGTCACAGGACTATGCAGTGTTTAAAGCTGAAAATGCAGTGGAAGGTCTTGCTGTTCTCTCAAAAGAAAAAATTGACCTGATTATTACTGACCAGCGCATGCCTTCCATGAGTGGAATAGATTTTTTAGAAAAAACCCTGGGATATAACCCCGGGATAATCAAGATTCTTCTTACAGGATACACTGACACTGAAGATCTTATCAAAGCAATTAATAAGGGCCATATTTACAAATTTATTACTAAACCTTTTAAACCCCAGGAACTGAAGCTGATTGTCCGCAGGGCACTGGAGCATTATACAATGACTAAAGAAAATGAGCGTTTATATAATGAATTGCACAATGCTCACGAGCAGTTAAAGGAAAACTTTCTGCAACTGCAGAAGGAAATAACCAACAGGGAAATTTTCGACAAAATAATCGGGACAAGCCCGGCCATACAAAACATCTTCAACGATATCAAACGGATCAGCAATTCTGACATAACAGTTTTAGTGACTGGTGAGACAGGCACGGGGAAGGAACTGGTCGCGCGAGCCATTCATAAGGCCAGTCCAAGGAGAGAAGGAAAATTTATAGTTCAGGATTGTGCGAGTATTCCAGACACCCTGTTAGAGAGCGAACTTTTCGGCCATAAAAAAGGTTCTTTCACCGGAGCAGTATCGGATAAAAGAGGATTGCTTGAAATTGCAGACAGAGGAACTATCTTTATGGATGAGATTGGAGAAACTTCTCCTGCAATGCAGGTAAGACTTTTAAGATTCCTTCAAGAGGGTGAGATAAGGGCCGTAGGAAGCGAAACAGTTAAAAAAGTAAATGTCAGGCTGATTTCAGCAACCCACAGGAATTTAATCGACGAGATAAAAAAGGGGAATTTCCGGTCTGATCTCTACTACCGTATCAGCACCTTTCCTATTGTCATTCCTCCGCTGCGATTAAGAAGGGAAGACATCCCCCTTCTGGCTGCTCACTTCCTGTCCGGATATAACAAAAAAAACAGGAACGCCAATAAAAGGCTTTCCAGGGAGGCCATCAACCTGCTTCTCATGTATTCATATCCGGGAAACATAAGGGAATTGCAAAATGAAATTGAACGGGCAGCCACGATGGCAGACAATAGTAATCTTATCCTGCCGGAACATCTTTCGGACCGGATGAAGGAATCCCAGGTAAACCCGTTAAGTGCTGACAGGCCTGTATACCAGGGGCAACGAAAGCTGACAGACATGGTGGAGGAACTGGAAAGAAATGCCATCCAGACATCCCTGAAACGGCATAATGGAAATAAGACCAAAGCATCTTCAGAACTGGGGTTGAGCCGGTTAGGGCTCAGAAAGAAAATATTAAGGTATGGAATGGAAAACAGTACGGGAACCGGATGTTTTTCAAAAAGGCTTGCCTTGTCCAAAATCGAGTAATTTTTTATGTCTATAAAAAGTCTCTGGCTTGCAGTTCTTTCTTCTTTGCTTCAAATCAGCATTTTCCCAAATTTTAATTTGGATCTGTTAGCATGGGTGTTCCTTGTGCCCCTGTTTTTTTCTCTGGAGGGAAAGACATCCTTTCAATGTTTTATAATATGCCTCATTTTTGGAAGTCTTTCTGCTGCAGGAACTACCTACTGGCTCTATCCTACTGTAACAGGATACTTTGAACAACCACTGCTTAAAGGAATTGTTTTTGCCACAGGCATTCAGATTTTTTTTGCAGGCTTCTATTTCGCGCTGTTTGGTCTTATTTACAGCATATTATCCTCTACAACCAACCTGTCTTTAAGGATACTACTGGTTTCATCAAGCTGGGTAGTCTGTGAATACTTCCGCTCCACCCTGTTGACTGGTTTGCCATGGGAGCTTGTAGCCCATTCTCAGTACAGAAATCTTTTCCTTATCCAAATTTCTGATATTACCGGTGTGTATGGCCTGTCATTTGTCATTGTCAGTATTAACTTTGCAATCTACTTAATCGTAAAAAGTTGTCTGCAAAAAAACATTCCCGCACGTATTCAAATAAAAAAATATAAATTTGTTTTACTGCCTGCTTTGCTCCTGTTACTTGTAATATTTTATGGGAAAATGCGTGTTGCAGAATACACCATCACATCAGATAATAGCACTAAAACAGATACTGATGAAAAAGCATATATCCGAATTTCTGTTATTCAGGGAAATATTAAAAGTAATTACCGGTGGCGCAGCGCATATTATGGCCGGAACCTGAGAAAATATCTTAACCTGAGTAAAAAAGCCCTAAGACATGGTGCACAGATAATTATCTGGCCCGAGAATGCAATAAACTTTTATCTTGAAAAAGAGCATTTTCACCTGACCCGAATACGACAAATGTTAAAAAAAGCCAATGCATGCCTTATTGTGGGAGGACCTCGTTATGAAAAGGCAGGTGCAAACCAGCATATTTTCTTTAATTCAGCCTATTTTATTACTCCTGAACAGGGTATTGCCGGGTTGTATGATAAGATCCACCTTCTGCCTTTTAGTGAATATGACTTTGTAAAAAGTATTAACCTCTATGGAGAAGAACGAAAGGTTGATTCCCAGAAGTATATATCTGGCAGACAATATTCAGTGTTTTCATTTTTAAATACACAATTCAGTGTGCTTATCTGTTATGAAATTATCTATCCGCATCTGGTAAGACACTTTGTAAAAAAAGGAGCATCTTTTTTAATCAATATCTCTAATGACTCCTGGTTTGGTAAAGGTGCGGGCCCGTTTCAGCATCTTTCCCTGTCAATATTCAGGGCTGTTGAGAACAAAGTTTTTCTGATGAGGGCTTCAACAACGGGCATTTCAGCCATTATTGCGCCAACCGGAAAGATACGAAAGGCTTCCAGGCTTTTTCAAGAGGCAATACTCACTGACAGGATATTACCTCGCATGGAAACTACATTTTATACTGAATATGGAGACCTTTTTGCAGGAGCCTGCATACTTCTAACCATATGTGCAATAACCGCAATATTGCTGAAAAGAACTATTCTTAAAAAGAATAGGTAGAGCTCAAGACAACAGAGACTGCCGTAGATTCATATTTCCCGTTGAGGTTGTCAATATTTCTTCTGGTATGTCTGTCCTGGAGAAATGACACCATACAGGCCACATCAATTAACAGTTTTCCTCTATAATACCCAAACCCCAAACTGAGAAGGTGACCGTCAGAATCAGGCACCAGGGGTCCCAGCGTTCTTTCAGGGACAGGGGATTGGTCAAAGATATATCCAGCACGGAAAATCCATTTTTCATTCAACTGATACTGGGCTCCAAAATGAAAGGCCAATACATCCTTCCAATCCTGAAGGGAGGATTTCATGGAATCAGGGATTAGCCTGTCATCCCTGAATTTGGGAGCAAGCTTGTCATAAACAGACCAGCCGGTCCAGAGAATTCCGGTTGCAAAAGTCCATTTTTCCCACAACATGGCTGAAACTTCCACTGAAAGAGTTGGGGGAAGCTCAATCCGTGGAGAAATATCTGTAGGGGGAAAAATTTTTTGCAGCCTCCGCGGAAAATAATATTCAGCATGACCGTCAAATTCAAGCTTTAGTTTGCTTCTGTAGGCAATTCCTAAATTCCATTTGTCATTTATGTGGTACAACAGCCCCAGGTTGAATCCCCAGGTATCATCACTGCCTCCTAATGTTATTTTTCCCTGAGGTATTCCCAGCGGCACCCCAATGAGTTGATTGGGGTCAATAACACGCCTGAGTTTAAAATCAGAATAGACATAGTCAATTCCGGCAGCTATTGAAAGACGCGGGTGAATTTGTACAGAGACCACAGGATTAACGCAGAATGTCCTCAGTTGAGAGTATGTTGCAACGGTTTTTCCTTTCCACTTGTCAGGCCATTTTGTAACAAGGCCATAGGGGTTAAAAATACCCCCACCTATGCTGATTCTGTCATTTATTTTGTGGGTAATATATCCCATCATCGGAGCGGCAATATCATTATTCATATCGGTTCTTTTCCCGCTTTCCGCCTCTCTGAAAGATGTGTTTGGAAAAACCAGGTGAACCCCTGACCTTATCTGTGTTCCTTCAAGCTGGTTGATACCAGCTGGATTATAAAATACAGCAGACGGATTATCAGCAATGGCTGTAAAACTATTACCCATGCCTGCTGCTGCTGCATCCTGGTTGTAAATTTGAAATCCTGCCGGATAACCAGGCGGGCAAAATATGCTGACCATTAATACTATAAAAAAAATACATTTTATAAATTTATTCATCATTTTTTATTTCTCCCGGGTAATTTAATTGAAAATTATTTCGGTAGAAACCATTTGGGACTTTAATGCACACTGAAAACGTTTTTTTATTTATTTAATTTAATTGTTTTGTCCTGAATTGAGCGATTTTTAAACCTGAGCGTAACGAGAGCATGACCAGAAATTGTTTGCAGGAAATTGGTATTTAACTGATAACTCAGTAACCAGCATCACATGGAAACAAAGTTGTCAAATAAAACAACTGGTAACATGTTGTTATTTGTATTTTTTTTGCTTACCCATGAAATTTTCATTTTTATCTTTTACTGTATTGATTACAAAGTTATCAGATAAGGTGGCTGTTTAGTTATATTTTAATAGCAGTTTTCGGCCTCAAGAAGTTTTTTGAAAAGATCGAATTAAAAAACATGTGCAAATTCAGCTAATTATGAAAGATAGAAAAGAGTTTGGTTTCTTTATTACATAGTTTAGTGTCTTTGGCATACAAGTTGTTTAATGATACCGTAAAAAACAGAAATTAAAATGTTCAACGATTTAGAAAGGGATGGGCAATGAGATACGAAGTCAATTTTGGTAATATCAAAAGTTGTATAAAAAAAAACAGCAGGATGAATTCAGATAGTTCACAAACCGATCTCTTTTCTTCTCAAAAAGAATTTCCCCTGAACAATATCATTGAGCAGATGATTTCTTATATAACCATATCCGATATTGAAAAAGTTTTAAGAATAAAGTAACCAAAAACTCAAATCAGAAGGAGGCAACCATGCAGGAAAAAACAAAATTTATCATTGTTTCAGTAATTTGTATGTTTTGTTGTTTAGTTCTGTTATTCCTTAAGGTCTATAATGCTAATGCTGGCTGTGGCTGTGAAAAGCCGGCACCACCCCCGGCTGCAATAATACCAGATGCCACATATCCAGGAAGTTATGTGAGAATCTACGATGATTTTTTAATCCCGGGCAGAGTCTACACTGTTCTTTTTAATCAGACATCAACAACAGGAGTTGCGGATATTGACAGAGAGGGAAGAAAAAGAATTAAAGTTTTAGTGCCGGAGACAGACGATATTGGGCCTGCCATAATAAAAGTAATTGCTAATAACGGAATGGTTGTCACTGTTATAGGACCTGCAGGCTTCACAATAATTTCCAAACCTGTAAAGCTTTATGAAGTTGATGGAATTTATAAATATACCAATTATAAATGTGCGGTTGATTTGACCGGTACACTTATTCTTTCCTTTGACCTCTCGGGCATTACTGAACCACTAAACTTTATTGGAAAATTTTTGAATAAAGAGTTAAGAATTAGTGGGTCTGAGGATGTTGTCTTCTACAATATACAGGGATATCTCATGACAGATATGGGAAGTTTTTCCCTGCCACATCACATCCCTGGCCTTAATAAGATAACAAAAACATCTGATAATGATACGGGGTCTGACATGGTTCTTTACTGGCGCCATGAATTTGCAACTTATACTGAAGCCCATGAAGCAGGCAATCCTCATGAACGTGATCCCTCAGACCCTGACTATCACCTTGATGGTACGCCTTGCATTGACCACGATCATATCATCATGAAAGTTGCAGCAAATTATAGAAATGGTGCAATTCCACAGCCAGGGCATATAAAAAACGTTCTGTTTTCAATAGGAGTTTATTCAGTTGAGAATGATGCTTTTAACTTCAAAGCTGACCCGGATGATAATGATTTTGAAGAGATATATGAGGATGAGGATGATGTGCCATTAAATCCTTGATGTGATCTCCAAACAAATTTCAAAAACAGGCAGCAGCAGGATAAAAAAACAGAAAGAGATAATGTAACAAAAAGGCAGAGCAATTTGCGCTCTGCCTTTTTGTTGCGTGCTCCACCTGCTGACTGCCTGTAGGGCAAAGTCACGAAAAAGAATCTTTTCCTGTAATCCTTCTGTATGCTTCAATGTATCTTTCGGTTGTTTTAGCAATGATTTCCTCAGGAAGGGATGGAGCCGGAGGTGAATGGTCCCAGTCCAGCGAGTTAAGGTAATCTCTTACAAACTGTTTGTCAAAACTCATCTGGGGGCGGCCCGGTTCATAGGATTCCTTTGGCCAGAACCTTGAGGAATCAGGTGTCAGAAGCTCATCTATCAGAATAATCTCTCCATCTGCAATGCCGAATTCCATTTTGGTATCTGCAATAATAATTCCTCTGGTTTCAGCAATGTGTCTGGCCTTTTCATATATCATTATTGAAAGCTCCTTCAGCTTTTCCGATGTTTCTTTACCCACTGTATCGCAGATATATTCAAAGCTGACATTTTCATCATGTGCTCCAACTTCAGCCTTGGTTGATGGGGTGAAAAGAGGCTCAGCAAAGCAGTCAGATTCCTTCATGTCACGGGGCAGGGAAATCCCGCAGACAGCCCCGCTTTTCTGGTAGTCTTTCCAGCCTGAGCCGGAAATGTAACCACGCACAATACACTCAACGGGCAGAGGTTTTGTTTTTTTTACAAGCATGCTTCGGCCAGTTAGGATGTCTGCATATTTCCGGCACTCAGAAGGAAAATCTTTAACCTCAGTTGATATAAGGTGGTGCTGAGTAATATCCGTAAAACAGGAAAACCAGAATTTCGAAAGACTTGTAAGCACCCTGCCTTTACAGGGTATCCCGTCAGGCAGAATAACATCAAATGCAGAGATCCTGTCAGTGGAAATCATTAGAAGCATGTCGCCAAGGTCATAAATGTCACGCACCTTGCCCCGGTTTAGAAGCTTTAAATCACTGAATTCCGTTTTTACCACAACTTTTTCTTTCATTCCTGTCTCCTTTACTTATGTCTTCAGACCTGTTTTTTTTAAGACAGAAGCAACTGTTTCACCAATTTTTGCAGGATTCCTCTGAACATGGATCCCTGCTGCTTCCCATGCTGCAATTTTTTCAGCTGCTGTGCCTCTGTTTCCTGAAATTATGGCCCCTGCATGACCCATGCGTCTTCCCGGAGGCGCTGTCTGACCTGCAATAAAACCAATAACAGGCTTATTGAAATTTTCTTTGATATAAGCTGCTGCATCCTCCTCAGCAGTGCCGCCGATTTCACCGATAATTACAACAGCCTCTGTCCGGGCATCTTTTTCAAACAGTTTCAGGATATCAGCAAAATAAGATCCCACAATCTGGTCGCCCCCGATTCCAATACAGGTTGACTGGCCTATGTCAAGACCTGACATCTGATGAACTGCTTCATATGTCAGTGTACCGCTCCTTGATATGAGCCCAACAGAGCCCTCCTTATGTATGCGACCCGGCATTATTCCTATTTTACATTTTCCAGGTGAAATCAGGCCCGGGCAATTGGGCCCGATAAGAATTGTTTTTTTTCCGGACAGAACTTTCTTCACCTTAACCATATCAAAAACAGGGATACCCTCGGTTATACAGACAACAAGATCAAGTTCTGCTTCGACTGCTTCCAGTATTGCATCAGCAGCAAAAACAGGCGGCACAAAAATACAGGAGGCGTTGGCCCCCTCTTGCTCTTTAGCATCAATTACCCTGTTGAATACCGGAACTTTATTGTCAAATTTCAATTCGCCTTTGCCCGGTGTTACACCTGCAACTACATTAGTGCCGTATTCCATGCACTGTCTGGCATGAAAGCTGCCCTCGCTGCCGGTTATCCCCTGAAAAACAACCCTCGTGTCCCTGTCCGCGAGAATACTCATGAATAATTCCTTCTAAATAAAGGCTGACCGAAAACCCTGTTTTTTGTTAGCACGGCATATGTAGGAGTCGGCTTTAGCCGCGAAAAACAGACCTGTTGCTGCGTAATATCGCGCCTGAAGGCGCTCCTACTGAAAATTATTGTTCAGATTTTAACCTGAATCAGGACTTTTCGTTCAGATACTAAATTTTATATGCTGATGCACATTTTGCAACCTTTTGAGCAGCATCATCAAATGTTGCTGCAACTTCAAAACTAAGTCCTGATTGATGAAGAATTTTTCTGGCCTGCTCAACGTTTGTACCCTCAAGACGTACAATCATGGGAAGTTTAAGACCAGTTTTTTCTGCTGCCTGTACAATTCCGTTTGCCACCCTGTCACATCGAAGAATTCCCCCAAATATGTTTACAAGAACAACTTTGACGTTCCTGTCTGAAAGAAGAATCCTGAATGCATTTTCTACCTGGTCTGCAGATGCCCCACCGCCGACATCAAGGAAATTTGCAGGCTCAGCCCCGGCAATTTTTATAATATCCATGGTTGCCATTGCAAGCCCGGCCCCGTTTACCATACAGCCCACATCTCCGTCAAGTTTGATATAATTAAGGTTCTGTTTTGCGGCTTCAAGTTCCATGGGTTCCTGCTCATCAGCATCAAAAAGCTCTTTAATATCAGGATGTCTGAACAGTGCATCATCATCAAAATTAATTTTTGCATCAAGTGCTAAAAGGATCCGGGTTTTTGTAATAACAAGAGGGTTTATCTCAATAAGAGAGCAGTTTTTTTCAACAAAAATTTTGTACAAACCTGCTGTGATTCCAGAAATCTGCTTAATCAGGTCTCTGCTTAAATTCAGGCCGAATGCAATCTTTCTGGCATGAAACCCTGAGAATCCGGCAGCAGGGTCAACAGCTGTTTTTATAATTTTTTCAGGTGTCTTTTCAGCTGTTTTTTCAATATCCATTCCACCTGCCTCAGATGCCATAATAACAGGAGTACTCAGTGCCCTGTCGATTACTATACCGATGTAAAGCTGCCTGTCTGCTTCAATGCCCTGTTCCACAAGAACCTGTTTTACCTTTTGTCCCTCCTGCCCTGTCTGAGGGGTAACCAGGTTCATTCCAATGATGGATTTTGCGGCCTCAAATGCTTATTCAGGTGTTTTTGCAAGCTTTACACCGCCTCCTTTTCCCCGTCCCCCTGCATGGATCTGTGCTTTAACAACTACAGGTCCGCCAATTTTTTCAGCAGCAGCCTTTACCTGTTCCGGTGTTTTTACAACTTCACCCTCCGGAACAGGAATGTTGTAGTCTGAAAGAATGTTTTTTGCCTGAAATTCGTGAATTTTCATGACTCCCCAATAAATATTGATGATCCCGTAAAAAGCAGTGGAGCATTACTTTCTAATGCCTAAAAAATAGGCTGATGTGTCATCTTCTTTTTCAAATTTGAATTTTAAAAAATCCCACTCATAATATTTAATATCCATTATTCCTATGATTATTTCATCAAGAAGACTTATGCCCTGAAAATCGATCTCATATTTTTCTGCGGATTCATTGTAAACTTCATAATCTCCGCTGAAAAAAGATCCATCCTCATCGTAGCTTCCAGGGTCATTAAATCCCCACAGCTGTTCCTCAAACCAGTCGGTTGTAAACTCACCGTCATTAAAATAAAACTGATCTTTTGTGATTTCATTGCCATCACAATAGTCTCCCGCATCTTCCGTGCAGAACAGAAAAACGTCAAATTTGTCATCAAGTGACGAAATTTCCAGAGCATGGGAGATTGAGCTGAAGCTCATTAATAATAAGACAAAGGTAATAACTCCTGAAAAAGATAGTTTCCTCATTAGATTGTCCTTTCATTAATTATTTTCCCTCTTTCGTGTTTAAGTTAGAAACCAAAAAGAACTTATTTGGAACCGCAGATTCACGCAGGCAACAGCATGGCGACCGCCGTTCTGTTAACCTCCTGACATGTTTCGCATGTTTCGCAAATTTATACACTATTTAGCATCCATATTCAATTTGTTATTTTACAAGAAGGTAAATCATTAAGTGGAAGAACTGGTTAAAGCAGGCCTATACTTTATCGGTTAGTAACTTCAAACTCATCTAATATTTCATGCGTATGATACTGGACAGCCTGGACTTTCAGCAGGTCGTCCTTCACAGTAAGAATGCAGAAATGATAGCGGGCAGTGTTTACATCAGACAGTATTTTGCCGCTGCCTGAGTGGACTTTATCAAAAGGAAAAAAGGAAACAGGCAGAAGCGGGGCACCGCCACCACCAGTTGTTACATGAATAATTCCATTATCGTTTTCCTCGTTGTTCAATATCGGGGATGTTCTTTCATACCAGTGGTTATGTCCGGAAAATACCAGGTCGCATCCATACTGCTCCAGGACAGAGACATAGCGATCACGCATAAACATGTCTGAGCCGTGCCCCTTGCCAAAGAAAGTATGTGAACCAAAGGCAGGCTTGTGCCAGATGGCTATTGTCCATTCATTGTCATTTATCATCAGGTCTTCTCTGAGCCATGACCACTGGATTGACTCCTGAATGTAACCTTCCTGTGCCCCAGGGTTATAGACTTCAAAGTTGGATGATATACTGATTATATGCAGGTTGTTTATATCAGCCGAGTACCATTCTAACACCTGAAAACTTTTGTAGTAGCTGGTGGTATAGTACTGCATTAAGTAGCATGGAAGCTCCCCCGTATTATCAGGGTAATAAAGATTGCTGCAGTTAAGGTGCTCGTCATCGTGATTGCCGATACAGGGGTAAACCGGATAATTCAAAGCCTTTTCATTTGCAGTTATCCAGTTATTCCATTCATCTTCATCCTCGCCTGAGTTGACAAAATCACCTGTCATTATAATGCCGGCAAGGTTGCCGTATTTTGATGAAGTATAGCTTACAGCATCTTCTATAATTTCCCTGGTCAGGAAATAATTTCTGTTAAAATCACCAGACCTGGAATCTCCGATCACAATAAAGGTTGAATCAGCTGCAAAGGAGAGATTAGCTGTAAAGACAGCTGTGGTTATGATGTATATAATGATGTGCCTGTATAACATTGGGGAGATCCTTGAAAGTTGTTTCCTTGTATTTAATGGTAAAAAAGTATTTGAGACCAGGCTGGTTTAGAAAATGTTACGCGTTGCGAGTTACGGATTTAAAGACAATTCTTAACACGCAACTCGTAACCCGCAATATTTTATTTTTGCACTGAATCGATTTACTTACTCTCCGATCATGAGGGGTAGAGTCGGTATTCAAATACCTGCTTATACTAATAATAATCTTTTTGCCCTGGATAGTCAAATTGTGATATGGTTTGTCGAAACCCAGCAAATCAAAAAAACGGGTTTTCGTACAAGCGCTAAGTATTTCATAAATGATGCTGAAAAACTTTTGACATTACTAATTTTTTATCAGGGAGGAATTGCAATGAAAAAGTTATGTTTCATATTTCTTGCCTTTTTTTTAGCAGCAGGCTGTACCCTGCGCCAGGCAAATTTTACAGTTCTTTCAACAAAAACTGTTGAAATAAGCCGTATTGATCTGAAAAAAGTTGATCTTGTAAAAAACCGGCAAGGCAAAAGCAGCCGCTTATGGTTCCTTTTTATACCTTTTGGCGGTCCACCAACCCTTGAAGATGCAGTGGACAGGTGTCTGGAAAACGGCGGAGGAGATTTTATGACAAGCAGTGTTTTTTATACAAACAACTGGTCAATTCTTCTTTTCAGCTATGGATCATGGATAGTAAAAGGGGATGTGGGCAATTCACTTTCATACGGGTCCGCAGACCTGCCGGACAGAAAACTTCAGCTGCCGCCTTATAAAAATTAAATTTTGATGACTTTTTAAAAAACAAAGTATTTTTCTTGACTTTGCACTGCTATATGGTACTTTTTCCCGATTATTGAACAGGTGTCATTGATTTGTAGTGCTGTTTTATTTCGGAGAAATGGATGGAATATAAAAAGACTATTAATCTGCCCAAAACAGACTTTCCAATGAAGGCAGGCCTCCAGCGTAAAGAGCCTGAAATGTTAAAAAAATGGGCTGAAACAGAGCTTTATGAAAAAATAAAAAAATCATCCAGGAACAGGAAAAAATTTATTCTGCATGACGGGCCTCCTTATGCAAACGGACACATACACATAGGAACAGCGCTGAACAAAATATTGAAGGACTTTATCATAAAGTCAAAAACCATGGCTGGCTGTTCAACCCTTTATGTTCCGGGATGGGACTGTCATGGCCTGCCGATTGAGCACAATGTTGAAAAACAGTTAGGGAAAAAGAAACATTCAACTACCAAGGTTGAGATAAGACAAAAATGCAGGGAGTATGCCGGCAATTTTGTCAATATACAGCGGGAGGAATTTAAAAGGCTTGGTGTGTTCGGAGAATGGGACAGCCCGTATCTTACTTTGAATAATGAATACACAGCAACGATTGTCCGTGAATTTGCAAAATTTGCAGATTCAGGGGACCTGTATAAACGAAAAAAACCCATACAATGGTGTACATCCTGCCGGACAGCACTTGCCGAAGCTGAGGTTGAATATCTTGACCATGAATCCCCATCAATTTTTGTTAAGTTTCCTCTGATTTCAGATATCAGTGAAAAATTTCCGGGGCTTGGAGAAGAGAATGTCTCAGTTCTCATATGGACAACAACGCCATGGACAATTCCTGCAAATCTTGCAATAAGCGTCCATCCTGACTTTGACTATGTGGCAGTAAAGCACAATGATGAAATTCTTATCCTTGCCGAAGGGCTTTTAAACCAGACAATGCTTACGTGTGGCATTCAGGATTTTGAAATTAAAGAGAGATTTCCGGGGAGCACCCTTGAGAATATAAAATGTTGTCACCCTTTATATGACAGGCAGTCGCTGATAATACTTGGCAATCATGTTACGCTTGAGGCTGGAACAGGCTGTGTGCATACAGCACCGGGTCACGGCCAGGAAGACTATGAAGCAGGTTTGAAGTACGGACTTGATATTTATGCCCCTGTTGATGACTCAGGAAGGTTTACCCGGGATGTTGACCTGTTTTCAGGGCAGTTTGTGTTTGATGCAAACAGGGCAATAAATGAAATGCTGTCAGAAAAAGGTGCCCTCCTAAAGGTTGAGAAAATCACCCATTCATATCCTCACTGCTGGAGATGTAAAAAACCTGTTATTTTCAGGGCAACTGAACAGTGGTTTGTATCAATGGACAAAAACGGGCTGCGCCGGAGGGCTCTTGAAAACGTGCAAAAAACAGAGTGGATACCAGGCTGGGGCAAAGACCGCATTTCCGGGATGGTTGAAAACAGGCCTGACTGGTGTTTGTCAAGACAGCGTGCATGGGGTGTTCCCATAGTTGCTTTTTACTGCAATAAGTGTAACAGACTTCTTCTTGACAGCACAGTTGTTAACCATGTTGCTGATCTTTTTGAAAAAAATGGAAGTGATATATGGTTTTCTCTTGATGCAGAAAAACTCCTTCCCCCTTAAACAATATGCCCTGAATGCAGTGCCAGGGATTTTGCCAAGGAGACAGATATCCTTGATGTATGGTTTGACTCCGGAGTAAGCCATGCAGCAGTGCTTGAAAAACGTCAGGGCCTTGAAAGCCCCTGCGACATGTACCTTGAAGGAAGTGACCAGCACAGGGGATGGTTCCAGAGCTCACTTCTGACTTCAGTCGCTACAAGGGAACGTGCGCCATACCGCTCTGTGCTCACACATGGCTTTGTTGTAGACGGCAGGGGTGAAAAAATGGCGAAATCCAAGGGCAATGTTGTCAGGCCTGAAGAGATTATCAAACAGTACGGAGCAGAACTAATCAGGCTCTGGGTTGCTTCTGAAAACTATCAGGATGATATGCGCATTTCACAGGATATACTGAAAAGACTTTCAGAGGCATACAGAAAAATCAGAAACACCAGCCGTTTTCTGTTAGGAAACTTATATGATTTTGATCCTGAAAATGATGTTGTTCCTTATCCGGAGCTGCAGGAAATCGACAAGTGGGCACTTTACAGGCTGAACCAGCTTGTAAAAAAGGTTCTGAAGGCATATGAGAGTTATGAATTTCATGCGATCTATCACAGTATCACCAATTTCTGTATCATTGACATGAGTGCCATATACCTGGATGTTCTGAAAGACAGGCTCTATTGTTCTGCACCGGCCGAGCCCTTAAGAAGAACAGCTCAGACTACAATATACCATGTTCTCAACACCCTTGTAAGGCTCCTTGCCCCTGTACTTACATTTACATCTGAGGAAGCCTGGCAGTGCATTCCGGGACAAAAAGAGGATAGTGTACACCTGTGCCTGTTTCCTGTTTTTGAAGAAGAATATGACAATAAACATCTTGCTGAAAAATGGGACATTATCCTGAAAACAAGGGACAGGGTTCTGAAACACCTTGAGAATGCCAGGGCTGATAAGGAGATCGGCAATTCTCTTGAAGCTGACGTAAAGCTTAAGGTGCCACAAAAGCTGTATGATTTTTTGCAGGCTTTTCTTCCTGATCTTGCTGATATATATATTGTTTCAAGTGTCAAACTTGAGGTGAAAGAGAAGCCCGGAGATTTTTCTCTTGAAAATCTGGCAGAAGATGTTGATGTGGCAGTTTCAAGGGCAGAAGGAAGAAAATGCCAGCGCTGCTGGAAATACTTTGCTGGCGGGGAAAGCTCTCCGGATCAGGACATTTGTGAGCGGTGCGGGAAGGCCCTGCAATATTATAATGTATAATGCAGACTAATAAAAAGAAATACTTAAGTGTAATACTTGTTTCATCTTTTGTTGTACTGTTTGACCAGATTACAAAATATATTATTTGTGAACTTCTCCCCATTCATTCCAGGATAGAGGTTTTAAGTGGTTTTCTGAACATTGTCCATGTCAGAAACCCTGGAATTGCCTTTGGACTGTTAAAATGGTTCGGGAACCAATACAGGATTATCAGTCTTGTGCTTGTATCCGGAGTTGCCCTGTTTCTTCTTATCTTCCTTATTGCCCAGATTGAAAAGAATGATAAGCTGCAGACATTCAGTTTTTCTCTCATATTAGGGGGGGCAATTGGAAACCTTATTGACCGTTTTTTTCTTGGAGAGGTAATTGATTTTATTGATGTTCACTGGTATTCCAGGTATCACTGGCCTGCTTTTAATGTGGCGGATTCAGCAATTACAGTAGGCATTACAATTATTGTTCTTTATGAGTTGAAAATATGGAAGGGGAGGAAGCATTAACCCGAAAAGCGAACTAACATTTGATGAAGTTATCAAATGTTAACTGGTTAACATGAGCTAAAGCAAAAAAATCGGGTGTTTCAGCTTATCTAACTCTGATATCTGTAAAAAATTTATGTCTGACAAAAACCTGCATAATCTTAACACTATATAAAAAGCATTCACATGCACCCAATACTTGTTCAGTTCGGCAGCTTTTCCATAAGAACCTATGGCTTTCTTGTTGCCACAGGTTTTTTTATGGGGATAATTTTTGCTTTAAGAGAAGCAAAACGTACAGGCTATGACCCCCAGTTAGTGCTTGATCTTTCATTTTACATTATACTTGGGGCAATAGTTGGCTCACGGCTTTTTTATGTCATAACCCATATAAGCTATTATCTGCAAAATCCGATTGATGTATTTAAAGTGTGGCAGGGAGGGCTGACCTTTTTTGGAGGGTTTATCCTGTCTGTTATCGTATGCATATGGATGGTAAAAAAGCATGATTTAGGTTTGTGGAAAACATTTGACCTGTTTGCACCTTCTCTTGCTATTGGCGTCTTCTTCGGAAGATTAGGGTGTTTTTTTGCAGGCTGCTGCCACGGGATCCCCTGTGACCTTCCATGGGCAGTAACTTTTACCAATCCCCAGAGCCTTGCACCAACAGGTGTGCCTCTTCATCCAACGCAGCTTTACTCTTCAGCTGGAGCCCTTATCAGCTTCCTGGTTCTAATAGCATTAAGAAAGAGAAAATCTTTTGACGGGCAGCTGACGCTCACGTGGATACTGCTTTATTCAGGCTTCAGGTCGATTATAGAGTTGTTCAGGGGAGACCCCCGGGGAGACCTTTTGTTTGGGAGGTATCCGGTTTCACAGGTTTTAGCGCTCCTCCTTGTTATATGTTCTGCCATACTGATCCCGGTCCTTAAGGCACGGTCAAAACATCGGGCATAGGAGACTGTCATCAATAGAAAGTCGCATGTCATTGCGAGCCCCGTTACTTAAAACGGGATAAACTCCGAGAAGCAATCTCTATGCTTTTTGTCAAAAAGATTGCCGTGGCTGGAGCCTGTCCCGATTTATCGTGGATCCTCGCAATGACGAGCTTTGTTGCGTCTTTGCAAGTTTGACACAACGCTAGTTTGTTTCAATCAGTGATAACAGAATTTTGAGTTCTTTGTTGCGCCTTAGTTTTCTCAAAGCTTTGTTTTCCAGCTGCCGCACCCTTTCTCTTGAAACGTTAAATATTGCCCCAACTTCTTCCAGTGTTTTCTCCCCCTCATCCCCCAGGCCAAAACGAAGAGTTAATATGGAAGCCTCTCTTTCAGGAAGGGAGTCAATTATTTTGGATGCTTTATCTTTAATTATTTCTTCGCATATTTTCTCAATTGGGGACGGCTTGTCATCAGATAAAAAATTTTCCAGAGGATCAACCTCTCCAGCGGTCGATGTGTCTAAAGATACAGGCTCCTTAAATGTCGTAATTATGTTTGCTATTTCCTGGTAAGACATCTCGAGTTTACTGGCAATCTCGGAAATAGTTGATTCCTCACCATCATCATTGTGCAGCTCTTTAGCTGCCTTTTTAATTTTATAAAATTTTTCATTTACATATACCGGAATTCTGATAACACGGCTTTTTTCTTCAATAGCGCGGTTTATGCTTTCCCTTATCCACCATGATGCATATGTGTTAAGCCGGAAACCTTTTTTATAGTCAAATTTTTCAACTGCCTTTATGAGTCCGAGATTACCCTCCTGTATGAGATCTCTGAACGGTACTGTCCTGTTTTTGTAATGGCTGCAAATGCTTACAACAAGTCGGAGATTGCCCTGAATAAGCTTTTGCCGCGCTTCTTTGATTTGCGGTTCAAGCTTTGACAGCTTTTCCCAGATAATTAACAACTCATCAAGGTACTCCTGAAGTTGCACAGGTGTTTTTTCGATGGAGTTTTCCTGTTCGCGAAAAACCTGTAAGTCTCTAAGCTCATCTATGTTTATTTTTGAAAGGCATTCCGAGAGATCTGATTTCAGTTTCAATTTTTCTTTGGTGAGCTTTTTTTTTTCTTTTAAAGAAGAAGGTTTTAAAAGCTGATTTTCAATTTTACTGATTTTTTTATATAGATAGAGTGGCTCTTTTAAATGAATGTTTTCAAACAAAGATTCACTGGTAAGAAACAGAAGCTGCTTTGCATGTTTATGCTGTTTAATTGAGGCTAAAAGCTTAAAAGCATTTTTTAAAAGTTTTATTTTTGCATTTTTGCCCTTGCAGAAAATACGCGCCCAGCGGATCTCTTCGTCAAAAGTAAGCAGGGGGTTTCCCCTGATTTCCTTGAGGTAGATATTTAAAGGATTTTGTTTCGGAGAATTTTTAGATGGTTTCGGCTTATGTTCTGGTTTTTCTTCAGCTGCATCAGCATTGTTAATACCTGTTTCTGTTGAGGTATTAACTTTGACAGATTTATTTTCGGTCAGCTTCGCTCTTCTTTTTTTTTCCATGATTCAAAGTTTCGTACTAAGTTCTGTTATCATCTGTAATAAACAGATGTGTTAGCTATGGTCAGCAGGATCAAACTTTTCCAGACATTCCCTGCTGCAGAAAAAATAAGTAGTCCCCGAGAAAACAGAAGTCAGAGCATCTTTTTTTGGTATGTAAACTTTGCAGACAGGGTCCTGAACCATCTCACTTGAAGGGCCAACAATGTTTCCAGCTGAAAAATTTTTATTGATTTGCCAGCGGTCTGTTTTAGGCTTCAGGAACTTGTCCCTGATAAGTTTGAAAAAAAGATAAAAAAGAATAAAAAAAATGATAAATCTTATCAATGTAAGCATCCCACAGTTTTATGTTTTTGTCGCTACAAATGTTTTTCTTTTTTTACAATGACAGTTGAGGATTACACACAATCTGCAAGTTTTAGACTGTTCAGGCAGTTGTGCAAAGTCCGGAACTATCCATTAAGGCCAAGCACATCCTGCATGTCATACAATCCGTTCGGCTTGCCCTTTATCCATCTGGCAGCATAAAGTGCACCCTGAATGAAGCAGTCGCGACTTTGAGCTTTGTGGACAATCTCAAGACGTTCTCCAAGACCTCCAAACAAAACAGTATGTTCACCGATCACATCACCTGCCCGCAGGCTTTGAATGCCTATTTCATCCTTTTTGCGTTCTCCAATAAAACCCTTTCGCTGGTACACACCCACCTGATCCAAATCTCTGCCATAGGACTCTGCCAGAATTTGTGCAATCTTCAATGCAGTACCGCTTGGCGCATCTTTTTTGTAACGGTGATGGATTTCCATTATTTCAACATCAAAACCCTCTTTTAAAATCAGCGCAACATCCCTCACCAGTTTAAAAAGGGTATTAACGCCCATGCTCATATTCGGAGCCAATACACAGGGAAATTTGCCACTCAGCCTTTTGATCTCTTCCAGTTGTTCGTCTGAAAAACCGGTTGTGCCTATAACAGCATGTTTTTTTGCATGGCTGGCAAAAAGCATGGTTTCCATGGAGACTTCCGGAAATGTAAAATCTATGATAACGTCAAAGGGTTTTCTTATTTCTTCCAGTTTTTCCACAATCAGAGATTTATCATCAGGTAGCCCCAGTCCGTCTTTAAGAGTTTTTCCAAGGCAGTTTTTCCGGGAATTTTCTGTGACTCCTGCAAGGGCTAATTTTTCTGATTCTAAAATAACTTTGCATATTCGCTGCCCCATTCTTCCTGCAGCTCCAACAACTGCACATGATATTAGTTTTTTATCCATTTTCTGTCACTTTGTTTGAAAAATTGATATCTGAATATTTCACTTTACTTCTAAAAAAAAATCTGCATTAATTAAATTTTATATCTTTATTTCCACCTTATGTCAATATGCTTGCAGAAAACAGACAATGCGCGCAGTTGTACAAAGAGTAAAAAAAGCTTCTGTTACTGTTTCAGGCAACGAAACCGGAAGAATAAAAAGCGGTTTTCTTGTCTTTTTAGGGATAGGCAAAAATGACTCCATGGATGATTTAAACTATATGGTTGCAAAAACAGTTAATTTAAGAGCATTTCAGGATGACAGCGGTAAGATGAATTTAAGTCTGCGTGATGTCCAGGCAGAAGTTCTGGTGGTTTCTCAGTTTACTCTTTTTGGAGATTGCCGGAGAGGAAGGCGCCCTTCTTTTACTGAAGCAGCGTCACCTGAAAAGGCTCAAACCTTGTACAACGATTTTATCGAAGAGTTAAGAAAGCAGGGAGTTAAGGTGTCAACAGGTGCTTTTCAGGAAATGATGGACGTGTCCCTGTTAAATGACGGGCCTGTCACATTTCTTCTTGACAGCACAAAACAGTTTTAAGGGCCTGGCCGGAATCGTGCTGCGTTATGCCCTGCACTTTAGTGCTGGGTCTATCGGAGTCTATCAAAAACAATCAAAATTAATTACCTGAATACCACGCAGCTTGCTGCAGGGGGGTATCATTTTTGTGAGGATCTCATTAGATGAGTCAGAATGAAACCGGGGAATCAAAATTTGGCTGCCTCGTTTTTTTAGTGGTAGCTGTTGCAATGATATATGTTGGGATTAAATGGGGGGAGGCCCAGTGGAACTATGAGACCATGAAAGAGCAAATTACAGAATCTTCCAAATTTGTTGCGTCACAAAAAAATTTGAATTTGATTAAAGTTAAAGAATCAATTATTAAACGTGCTGAAGAAACGGGGATCGATCTCTATGAGGAAGATATAGAAATAACAGTTAGCGAATTATATGTAACAATAGATGTCTACTGGGAAACACCTGTTGAACTGCCGGGCTATACATATTATCTTCAATATTCAGTAAACAAAAAGCAACGGAAGAGATATTAAAATTTCACAGCAGATGGATTAGGACTTTCTTGCTACAACATACTGTGCAAGCCCGACAAGGGAGCCCTTTTTGTTGCTGTCTTTAAACACATCCAAAGCTGCTACAGCCTTTTCAGAATGTGTTTCTGCCTTTTTTATCGCATATTCTCTGCCCTGATACTTTTCAATAAGATCAACGATCCTGGACAGTTCTTCTTTCCCCCGCCTTTTATTCTGAGCTATTAAAAGCATTCGTTTTCTGTCCTCAGGAGAACTCCTGTTCAGTGCAGCAATGAAAGGCAGAGTAATACTGCCTTCCTGAAAATCTTTTCCGATTGTTTTGCCAAAAACTTTTTCATTTGAGCAGTAGTCCAGAATATCATCCATAATTTGAAAAGATATTCCCAGATGGAGCCCGTAATCATCCAAAGCTTCCACCTGCCTGTCAGTCAGTTCGCCTAAAATTCCGCCTATCTTTGATGAAGCTGAAATGAGGCTTGCTGTTTTATTTTTAATAATAAAAAAATATTCATCCTCTGTAATCAAAGGATCCCCTGCTTTTGCAACCTGAAAAGTTTCTGCCTCTGCCATACACTTGGACGTTCTGGCAATGACGTTCAGTGCTTTCAAGTCGTTTGTTTCTACGGCCATTGAAAAGGCTTTTGAGAAGAAAAAGTCTCCTGAAAGAATAGTGGCCTGATTGCCCCAGAGTTTGTTGGCTGAAGAATTTCCCCTGCGAATTTCAGCATGATCGATAACATCATCGTGAAGCAGTGTGGCAGTGTGCAGGTACTCCACTACACATGCAAGAGGAATATGACTGTCACCCTTATAGCCTGAAACCTGTGCTGCTAACAGTAAAATAAGAGGACGGAGCCTCTTTCCTCCACTGCTCAGAATGTGCCTGCAGATGTCCTCAAGAATCTCTATCTCGCTCGAAATGGATAATAACAGCATTTTTTCCACTTTATCCATATCTTCACTGACAAGTTCAATCAAACTGTCAATTTCCGTCAAAATGTGCACTCCTATCTTGTTCTGGCCAGAGTTAAAACATCAACCTTTAAAGCCCCGTGTTTCTTTAATACTCTGGCACATTCATCCACTGTGGACCCGCTTGTATAGACATCATCAACAAGTAAAACTTTTTTCCCCCGTACATCATTTCCCTCGAAAGAAAAAGCTCCCCGAACGTTTTTGTGCCTTTCCTCATGGGAAAGACTTGTTTGGGGTTTTGTCTGCCTGAGCCTTTTCAGGGATTCAGCGTTTACGGGAATATTCCAGATTTTACCAACCCTCCTTGATAGCATGAGGGACTGATTAAAACTCCTTTCTCTGAGTCTCAGAAAGTGCAGAGGCACAGGAAGAATAATCTCATAATCTTTAATATTTAACATGAGTCCAGCATATGCCGCCAGAATTTTCCCTAAGGGGTCAGCAAGCATGGACTTGTTGGAATACTTTAAATCATGTATTGCCTTCCTCAATGTTCCTTCAAAAGGGCCCACTGACCTTGCTTTATCAAAAGAATGGCTTTTCCCCGCACACTTGCTGCACAGATGATCTTTGCCCTTGTTTGACTTAAACAATATACCACATTTTGGACAAATAGGGCTATTATTAAAAAAATTAAAGTTGTCAAGGCAATCTTCGCAAAAATCCCCGTTATTATAAGGTATAATGAAGTTTTTGCATAGCAGACACTTTGGAGGGAATAAAAAATCAGCAACAGAAAGCAAAAACTTTTTTGTCCACTTTAAAAGACTCTGCAGGTTACAGCTCTTCTGCTTCCGGGAACGGGACACGGGGGCAGTCAAGCCACAGATTTTCGAGGTCATAAAACTCTCTTTCCTTCTCCTGAAAAACATGGATTATAACATCATCATAATCCAGGAGAGCCCATTTGCCCTCGCGTACCCCCTCTATGCCCAGAGCAAGAGAGCCTTTTTTTTTCAGGCTGATTTCAATATGGTTTGCCACTGCCTGAACATGCCTGTCAGAGGTTCCGCTGCAAATAATAAAATAGTCTGCCAAAGATGATATTTCTTTGAGTTTCAGGATTACAAGGTTTTTTACCTTTTTATCATGAGCCAGCCTGGCACAAACGAGTGATTTTTCAAGTGAATCCAAAAGACAACCTCCTTTTTTTATAAATACTGAATTGAGCTGTTTTTCAATACAGGTTATGTTCTTTAATGTACTGTTCAACAGGTTCCGGCAGCAGATATTTTGCTGATTTTCCCTCCTTCAGATTTTTCCGGATTTCAGTTGATGATATTTCAAGAAAAGTGATTCTGCAAAAATACACACAGCGGCCGGACTTGTGCACAAAACATTTTTCAATACTGTCATAAGTAAAGTCCATGGCTATATCGGGAGGAATTAAGTTCTTATGTTCGATGACAGTCAATCCCGGGCGGCTCATAACAATAAAATGGCAGGCGGAAAAAAAATGAGGGTATTTTTTCCAGAGATGAATTTCCATGAAAGCATCCTGGCCCATTATAAAATACAGATCTGTTTTGTTCTGGAAAAAATTATTGAAAAACTCAATAGTCTCAAAAGAGTAGGAACTGCCCTGCCGCTGCAGTTCTATCTTTGAAATTTCAAAAAAGGAATTGCCGGCAATTGCCATATTGATCATTTTAAATCGAATGTCAGAAGGGGTGATAAGGTGCTTTTTATGAGGCGGAATGCGAACAGGTATGAAAATAACTTTAGATAAATTAAATTTTTCACGAATCTCTTCGGCAGCTCTTAAATGCCCTAAATGTACTGGATTAAATGTTCCCCCAAAAAGACCAATTTTCACGTTGGTGTCAGTATCCTTTTCCAATCTTGATAATCCCGTAAAAAGTCGGGAATCAGACGACAAAGCAAAAAGCATCGGATGCCGCGCAACACATCAGGCGGACTTTTTATGAAGTCGTCAATCTTTACTCTCTTACCTGTCCACTACCATAAACAATAAATTTACAGGTGGTGAGTTCTTTAAGTCCCATAGGCCCGAATGAATGAAGTTTTGATGTGCTGATTCCTATTTCAGCACCTAAACCCAGCTGGTTCCCGTCATTGAAACGCGTGGAAGCATTCACGAGGACAACTGAAGAATCTACTTCATTGAGAAACTGTCCTGATTTATCATAGCTGGAGGTCACAATGGATTCTGTGTGCCTGGAACCATAACAGGCAATGTGCCTGATTGCTTCTTCCATGCTTTCAACAATCCTGACCGAAAGAATCATGTCAAGATACTCTTTATGCCAGTCTTCTTCTGTTGCCTTCTCAATCCCATCCGCCATAGCACAGGTTTTTTCACAGCCCTTTATGGAAACACCTGCGTTTCGGAAACGGTTAATCAGGGATGCAAGATGCCTTTCTGCAAATTTTTTATGAACAAGCAGAGTTTCCATTGCATTGCATACACCCGGGCGCTGAATTTTTGAATTAAGGGCTATGTTTTCAGCCATCCCTGGTTCTGCTGTTTCATCAATGTAAACATGGCAGACACCCTTGTAGTGGGCTATAACAGGGATCCTGGAATTTTCATAAACCATCTTTATAAGAGACTCTCCGCCCCTTGTAATAATAACATCGATATAATCCTTCAGTTTCAGCATCTCCCTTACAGCGTTTCGGTCAACTGTCGGAACAACCTGTACAGCTGCACCGGGAATTTTATTATCTGCCAGGGCCTCCTGCATTACAGCGGCAAGTGCAAGATTTGAGTTGATTGCTTCTCTGCCACCCCTCAGAATAACTGCATTGCCGGATTTCAGGCAAAGAGCTGCAGCATCAATAGTTACATTTGGTCTGGACTCATAAATCATGCCGATCACACCAAGGGGAATGCGCAACTTTCCGACAAGAATTCCGTTAGGACGTCTCCACATTCTGTTAACCTCTCCCACAGGGTCAGGCAATCCTGCCACATCATCAAGCCCTGAAGCCATTGCCTCAAGGACATTGTCACTCAGGGTAAGCCGGTCAATCAGAGCGTTTGATAAATTCTGCTTTTTTGCCTCCTGGAGGTCCTTTTCGTTTTCCTTCTGCAGAAAGGATTTTTTGTTTTGAAGCAGGCGGTTTACAGAATGCAATACGCTGTTTTTCTGCTCAGTGCTGATAGAAGCCACATGCCGTGCAGCGTCTTTTGCTTTTTTTGCAATTGCGGTTACTTCCTGTAAAATGTCCATTTTCGCTATCCTGGCTTAGGGAGGCTGTTTCCGGACAGCCTCCTGTGCCATTACCGGCTGCCTAATATAACCATGTCATCCCTGTTGATAACTTCGGTTTTATGGCAGTATCCAAGAGTTTCTTTAACCTGTGATGTTTTAAGTCCCTTAATTTTATCAATTGCAAGGGAACCGTATGCGGAAAGCCCCCTGGCAAACTCCATCCCCTCCCTGTTGCAACAACTTACAGGCTCACCAGCATCAAAATTCCCCTTTACACCTATAATTCCGGTTGGAAGAAGGCTTCTTCCCTTTTTAACCATTGCTGTCCTGGCCCCATCATCGACATATATAAGCCCCCTGGGTTTCAGGGTGAAAGCAATCCAGTGTTTTCTGCTTGTCAGTTTGTTTTGTTCCGGCAAAATGAGTGTCCCAACCTCCTCGCCGGCAAAAATTCTTGAAAGATTTCCAGGCAGCTTGCCATTGGCAATAATTGTCGGAACGCCAAAACGGGCTGCAGTCTTTGCAGCCTTGATTTTTGTGGCCATTCCTCCCCTTGCAATTTTACTTTTTGTTCCAAGGGCATGTTGCTCAATGCTGTTATCAATATTTTCAATAAGAGCTATTAATTTTGCATCGCAGAAACTGCGGGGATCCTTGTCATAACAGCCGTCAATATCAGTCAGTATTATCAGGAGGTCTGCCTGGACAAGGTTGGTAACAAGAGATGACAGGTAATCATTGTCTCCGAATTTTATCTCTTCAACTACAGTAGTATCGTTCTCGTTTATGACTGGCACAGCCCTGTAATCCAGGACACTATTAAGGGTTTGGCGGGCATTTAAAAAACTTTTCCTGTTTTTCAGGTCACTGTGAGTCAGGAGAATCTGGGCTGTGTTAATACCATGCCTGCCGAACAGTTTTTCATAGAGCCCCATGAGATTTATCTGCCCTATTGCAGCAACAGCCTGCTCCTGTGAAATAACCCTCGGCCTGTCCTTGAGGCCAAGTTTGCCCATTCCCGATGCAATAGCACCTGATGAAACAAGGACAAACTCGATCCCCTTTTTTCTTGTTTCAGCAATGGAGGAAACTACATCTGAAAAGACTTTCCTGTCAAGTTTCCATGAAGGTGTTGTTAATACATAGCTCCCAAGTTTAAGTACAACTCTGTTTATTTTCTTAAAAATATCTTTTCTGATTTCCCTGGTCGCCACAGCCAAACTTTTCAAATTTTATGCAGTAAGGGGTTCAACGCTGACTTTTTTTCTGTTTTTCCCAAACCTTTCATATTTAACAAGACCCTCGACCTTGGAAAACAAGGTAAAATCTCTTCCCATTCCAACATTACTGCCCGGATGGATTTTTGACCCAACCTGCCTTACAAGTATGTTGCCTGCTTTTACTTTCTGGCCGCCAAAGAGCTTGACCCCATTGCGCTGACCAGCGCTGTCTCTTCCGTTTCTTGAACTACCGCCGGCTTTTTTATGAGCCATTTTATATAAGCCTCCTTACCTTGATTTATTTTTAATACTTGTTGAGATATTTGAAAAAATCGCTTTTTGTGGTTAATATTATCCTTGTATCTTTATCCAGAGCTTTTTTATAAATATTCAGTGTGTTTATGAAAGAATAAAATTCAGGGTCTTTGTTAAATGCGTCAGCATAAATTTTTGTTGCTGTTGCGTCTGCCTTGCCCTTTATCTCCTCAGCTTTTTTGTATGCCTCGGATTGAATTCTGCGCAGTTCTTTCTGCCGTTCACCCTGTATTTTTTTGCTTTCTCCTTTGCCTTCTGATCGGAATTTTTCTGAAATCTGGTTTCTTTCAGCAATCATCCGCTCATAGACTTTTTTCCTGACCTGCTCGACATAGTTTACTCTCTTAATGCGAAAGTCCACAATTTCGATACCAAAGTCTTCAAGCTTTGGGGCAGCCTGCTCCATGATTTTGCGGGTCATTTTTTCCCGTCCCAGCTTTATCTGTACCTTGTCAGGCTTGTTCTTGGACATGCCCACAGTTTGAGCTTCCTGACCACCCTTAAATAACCTGTTGGAACTTCTTACAACTTCAATAAGGTCATTTGACGTAATAAAATTATATGTGGCAGCGTCCAGAATGTCATCTATTTTCTTCTGAGCAACCCGTTCATTGTTTGCTGCCTTGTAGAACTGTAACGGGTCCTTTATGCGCCAGCGCGCAAAAGAGTCAACCCATATAAATGTCTTATCCCTGGTTGGAATCTGCCCTGGGTCTCCGTCCCAGTCCAGCAGGTTTTTGGGGAAATAGTTAGCATTTTGAATAAATGGCAGCTTGAAGTGCAGTCCGGGATCAGTAATTGCCTCCCCAATGGGCTTCCCAAACTGTGTTATGATAACCTGCTTGGTTTCATCAACAGTATAAAATGGCTTTGCAAACAAAAACAGTGCAACCAGTATTGTCGCTATAACGGCTATTCTGCTCATTTTTTTCCTCCTTCTTTTTCAGACAGGTTCAGAAAAGGGAGCAGGGACTTCTGATCAGGGTCCAGAATGTACTTTGTTCCCAAATTAGGAATTACTTCTGCCATTGTTTCCAGATAAAGGCGTCTGCGGGTTACGTCCTTGGCCTTTCGGTATGCTTCCCAGCGCTGCAAAAATCTGTTGGCATCACCCTGTGAGCGGTTAATCCTCTCGAGGGCATACCCCTCTGCATCTTTTATAAGTCGGTCAGCCTCACCCTTTGCTTCCGGAATTACTTTGTTATAGGCCTCACGTGCCTGATAGATCATCTTTTCTTTTTCCTGCAATGCCTGGTTAACTTCATTAAATGAGGGCTGTACCGGTTCAGGCACTGTTGTTTTTTTCAGTTCCAGGTTAACAATCGTTATCCCTGTTTCAGCTTCATTCAGAGCCTTCTGAAGTTCTATTTTTGCCTCTGTGGCTATCTCCAGCCGCACGGTTATTATCTCATTTATGCTCCTGTCGCCGACAACCTGTCTCATAATTGCTTCAGATATATCGCGCAGTGTTTCCTGAACACTACGCACCTTAAAAAGAAATTTATAGGGGTCACCTATCCGGTACTGCACAATCCATGGAACAAGCGCACAGTTCAGATCCCCTGTCAGCATCAGTGACTCGTTAACAAAACGTCTGCTGGGTGCATACTGGGTCCTTACACCGGGACTGATAGTCCTGATGCCGAACTCTTCGGTATACACATACTGATCTTTGACCTTTGTAACTTTCTCTATTCCGGTGGGCAGCTTGAAATTAAGCCCGGGGGTAGCCATTCTGTTGTAGCGGCCAAACCTCTGGACAATTCCAACCTCACCAGGCTGAATGCTGTAAAAACAGGAAAAAGCAACAAATCCAAGCACCACAAGTGCTATTATCAATGCGCCGGACATACCGCTGCCTCCAAAGAACTCTTTTGCCTTTCGGATCAGGTCGTCCATATCAGGAATATCCTGCTTTTTACCCGAGCCTCCCCGAAAACTATTATCACCCCATGCCATAACTTACCTCATTGTTTTAGTTAAAACAAAGTAGCCACACTGTTTTTTTAAAAGATAACGATTTATATTATATTTAAATCAAATTAAAAGTCAAGGCATATATATTAAATAATAAAATTTATTCCCTGTCTGAATATAAAAATAGCTCAGCACAAAATCCAGTAAATTTGTTTTCCGGCTTATTCTTGATAATCCCGTAAAAAGTCTGGAATCAGACAAACAGGTCATTCTTCATTGCAAACTGATTTTGGATCTGCCAGCACCTTCAGGGACTCGTACCTTGCATTAAATTCCTCTTCAATACGGGCGCGAAGCCTTCTGGATTCCTCAGGAAAAGATTTTTCAAGCGATGCATAACGAACTTCACCGGATAGAAATTCCTGCAGGGTTCCGTCAGGCTTTTTGGAATCAAGAACAAACGGGTTTTTCCCTTCAGCTTTCAGCATTGGATTGTAGCGATACAGAGGCCAGTAGCCGGACTGGACAGCACGTTTTGTCTCTTCCTGGCCCTTGCTCATTCCTTTTTTGATCCCATGGTTGATACAGGGAGAATAGCCTATTATCAGGGACGGGCCGTCATAGGTTTCAGCTTCAGTGAAAGCCTTCATGAGCTGCTGTTTGTTTGCACCCATTGCCACACTTGCCACATAAACATAACCATATGTCATGGCCATGGCGCCCAGGTCTTTTTTGGATGTTTTCTTGCCTGATGCTGCATACTTGGCAACAGAGCCTGTGGGAGTAGCTTTGGAAGACTGGCCGCCTGTATTTGAATAGACTTCGGTGTCGTAAACCATAATATTAATGTCTTCACCTGATGCTATTACATGGTCAATTCCCCCAAATCCAATATCATATGCTGCACCATCTCCGACAAAAACCCAGTAGGATTTTTTTGTAAACAGTCTGGACATGCAGGCGATTTCGCTTAACAGGGGGTTATCTTTATATGCTGGCAGAAGTTTTTTGAGCTGATCACCGTATTTTTTAGAACCCCCGGCATTTTTCATGTTAGTTAGCCAGCCCTGCATGGCGTCTTTTAAATCCTGTGCAATATCTGTGTTGAGTGCTTCCTGCATTAAATCCGCTAACTTCCTGCGTTGCTGCAGGGCTCCCAGCATCATGCCGTAAGTAAACTCTGCAGGGTCTTCAAACAGGGAGCTTCCCCATGATGGTCCAAAACCGTCCTTGTTGACACAGTAGGGAATGGCCGGAGGAGAGCCTCCCCAGATTGAGGAGCAGCCTGTGGCATTTCCTATTATCATCCTTTCTCCAAAAAGCTGTGTAAGCAGTTTCGTATAGGGTGTCTCTCCGCAGCCTGCACAGGCTCCGGAGAACTCAAGAAGAGGCTGGCAGAACTGGCTCCCCTTTACAGTATTTCTGTTAACAAGGTTATCCCTCACGGGCAGTTCAACCGCAAACTCATGATTGGGCACCTGTATCCCTTTCTGGGTTTCAAGTGGTTTCATTACCAGGGCTTTTTCCTTGGCCGGACATATTTCAAAACAGTTGGCACAGCCCATACAATCCAGGGTGCTTACCTGAATTCGAAAATGATAGCCTTCCAGTTCTTTTCCAATAGCCTTTTTAGCCTCAAAATTTTCAGGGGCTTTTTTCATTTCTTCATCTGTCAAAAGCACAGGACGAATTGCTGCGTGAGGGCAGACAAAAGCACACTGGTTGCACTGTATGCAGTTTTCCATTATCCATTCCGGAACCGTAAGCGCCACGCCACGTTTTTCATATTTTGATCCAGCCACAGGGAACATACCATCAGGTGCAAACATGCTTACCGGAATTTTATCTCCCTGCTGGGCTACCATGGGACGAAGGATATTTTTAACAAAGTCAGGTTCGTCTTTGCCTTCTGCTGGTCTGTCTGCTGCATCAGCCCATGACCCGGGGTATTTGATTTCCATTAGATTACCCAGAGTCTTATCCACAGCAGCGTGGTTCATGTTGACAATTTTGTCACCCTTTTTGCTGAACATTTTTATAATCTGATCCTTGAGATGCTTTATTGCATCATCCACAGGAATAACTTCTGAAAGTTTGAAAAAGGCGGTCTGCATGATCATGTTAATCCTTCCGCCAAGTCCAATCTCCTCAGCAATCCTCACAGCGTCAATATTGTAGAATTTAAGTTTCTTTCGGGCAATTGTACGTCGCATGCCAGCAGGAAGTTTTTTTTCCATTTCCTCTGCAGACCAGTTTGAGTTCAGCAGGAAAGTTCCGCCTTCTTTTATGCCCCCAAGTACATCATAGATATCCACATAACTGGGGTTGTGGCAGGCGATGTAATCAGCCGAGTCAATCAGGTATGTGGATTTAATGGGTTCCCTGCCAAAACGCAGATGTGACATTGTGACACCTCCTGATTTTTTGGAATCATAGGCAAAGTAGGCCTGGGCATACATGTCAGTGCTGTCCCCGATGATTTGTATGGCGCTTCTGTTGGCTCCAACTGTCCCGTCTGCCCCCAACCCCCAGAACTTACACTGAATGGTCCCTTCCGGTGCTACGTGGAAGCCTTCTTCTGTTTCCAGAGAGGTGTGTGTAACGTCGTCCACAATACCCACTGTAAAATGATTTTTGGGACTGGCCGAGTTCATGTTATCATAGACAGCCTTAACCATTGCCGGATTAAACTCTTTAGAACTCAGGCCGTAGCGCCCTGCGACTATTGATGGCCTTTCACCCCGTTCAAGATAAGCTGTGCAAACATCCAGGTACAGGGGATCACCCAGTGCCCCGGGCTCTTTTGTCCTGTCAAGAACAGTGATTCGGTCAGCTGTCCGGGGTATTGCAGCAAACAGATGTGCGGTTGAAAGAGGGCGGTACAGGCGTACTTTTACAAGGCCAACCTTTTCACCTTTACCAACGAGATAATTTACCACCTCCTCGATGGTTTCACATGACGAACCCATTGAAACAATGATCCTTTCTGCTCCAGGATCCCCGACATAATCAAAAAGATTAAGGTCTCTTCCAGTCAGGCTGCTGACCTTTTTCATATATTCTTCAACAATGCCCGGCACCTTCCGGTAATACGGATTTCTTGTTTCCATTCCCTGGAAATAAATATCAGGGTTCTGGGCTGTGCCCCTGAGTCTGGGGTTTTCCGGGTTTGAGGCCCTGGCACGAAATTCGGCTATGGCTTCGTAATTGACCAGCTTTGCAATATCCTCGTAGTCAATAAGTTCAATTTTCTGAAGCTCATGTGATGTCCGGAAGCCATCAAAAAAGTGAACAAAAGGAATGCTTGATTCAATTGCTGCAAGATGGGCAACCAGCCCCAGGTCCATGACTTCCTGTACGGAACAGGACGCCAGCATTGCCCAGCCGGTCTGGCGGACAGCCATGACATCCTGCTGGTCTCCAAAAATAGACAGTGCGTGTGTGGAAATGGACCGCGCTGTCACATGCATTACACCAGGCAGAAGCTCCCCCGATATTTTGTACATGTTTGGAATCATCAGCAGCAATCCCTGCGAAGCAGTAAAGGTGGTTGTCAATGCCCCGGCTGCAAGGGAGCCGTGTACGGATGCTGCTGCCCCGGCTTCTGACTGAAGCTGCCGAACTATTATATTTTGTCCGAATATGTTTTTGCGCTTCTTTGCAGCCCATTCATCCGCAACTTCACCTATGGGAGAAGAAGGGGTGATGGGATAGATTGTCGCCACATCGCTCAATGCATAGGCCACATGAGCAGCCGCGGTGTTGCCGTCAATTGTCATCATTTTTTTTGCCATAGAACGCTCCTTTGTTAGTTTAATAATTAAATAATGATGGCTTCGTAAATCCCGTCAGGCGGGCAGCGTTGCGTGCCCTTGAATTTGAAGCTTTTTACTTTGCCATCGTATTTTGATTTTTTACGGGTTTAATTAATGATTATTATTATATCCTTATATGAGGTTATCTCTTCATCTCTCTTAGCCCTTCCAGAGCATTTTTTAATGTCAGCTGATCAGCGTATCCAATATCTCCCCCAGGAGGAATGCCCTGGGCAATACGGGTAATTTTAATACATGAGGTGGTTAACTGATCCGAAATATAGACTGCTGTAGCATTGCCGTTAATTGTCGGGTTTGTGGCAAGTATAATTTCCTTTATGTTACATTCTTTAATCCTCTGCAACAACCCCTTTATCCTCAACTGGTCAGGGCCTATTCCATCAAGGGGTGAAATGACGCCATGGAGAATATGATAGCCTCCCCTGAACATGCCTGTTCTTTCTATTGACATGAGATCAGCCGGTGTTTCTACTATGCATAAAGCACTGGAATCTCTGTTTGGATTTGCACATATAAAACACAGGTCGTTTTCTGTATAATTGAAGCATTGTCTGCAAAAATGAACCTTTTGCCTGGCATCCATTATGCTCTGGGCAAGTTCCATTGCATCTTCTTTCGGGCAGTTCATAATATAAAGCGCAAGGCGTGTAGCAGTTTTTTCTCCAATACCTGGCAGTCTTGAGAGACATTTTATAAGTATTTGAATAGGATTTTGTCTGTTCATTTTATATTACAAATTAATGCCCGGAATGCGAAGGCCGCCTGTAATTTTAGAAATTTCATCCTGCATCAATGCTTTGGAAGACCGTAAAGCCTGGTTTACAGCAGCTGCAATCAGGTCTTCGAGCATTGAGAAATCTTCGGGATCAACAGCATCAGGTGAAATTTTAATAGAAACGACTTCCTGTTTGCCATTTGCCACAACAGTTACCATACCACCCCCTGAGGTGGCCTCAATGGTTTTTCCTGCCAGTTCTTCCTGAACCTTCGCCATCTGTTCCTGAACCTTCTGAACCTGTTTTACCATATTACCTATATTCATTGTGCCTCCTTCACGAATTTGTTCCTGTAGTAACTATCTTACCATTAAATGTTTTAATTATCCTCTGTATTACAGGGTTATCAAGAGGGTGCTCTTGCGTTAAGTTTTTTGCCGGGGTTTTTTTAGCCCTGTCATGCAGTCCCCCCTCTGCATTTGTCGCTATTATTGACAATTTTATCTCCTTTTGAAAAAATTCTTTACATATTTCAGCAAATTTTCTGCGTGTTTCAACCTCCTTCATTTTATCAATAAAGAAAGAACCGGCAGGAAACTCTATTTTAAGAGTACTGTCACTATTTATCCCGATGTTTCCATGAGCAAGGATAGAAGCAGTAGGAGCATGTTTTTTTCGGACAAAAGATAAGAAAGCCTCTACATCCTTTTGAAAACGCGGGCTTTCTTTTGCCCCCCCTCCCGGGGCTTTTTCTTTTTCAAAATTTTTCCCCTGTGTTTTTTCTGACTGAAAGGGCAGGGGAGTCAGGGAAGATGCAACCCCTGAATTTTCAATCTGCTTTTTAAGACTGTCAATTTTTGAAAGAATTTCATCAACAGAAGCAGCTTTTTTTAAATGTATTATTTCAAGAAGAGACACTTCCAGGGCAATTTTGGGAAAAGCAGACCTTGTGATCTCTGCTTCTGATGAAAACCACAGCCTGAAACATCTGTGCAGCTCATCAGGAGAAATACGCGATGAGAAGTTTTCAAGTTTTTTAAAATCCTCATCTGACAAATCCACAAGCTTTGAAGGATTTTTCAAGGTCTTTACCATTATCAGATCACGCAAATGTTCCAGAAAGCTGTAGTAAAACTGAGCAATGTCAACCCCAAACTCATATAATTCATTAAGCCCGTCAATGCACCCCTGAGGGTCTCCTGTGAGAACTGCTTCCATTATACGGTAAATATTCTGTCTGTCGATATGCCCGAGAAGTTCCTCCAGGTCTGAGTCTGTCACATTCCCCCTGCAATATGAAATAGCCCGTTCAAGAATTGTCTGGGCATCTCTCATGCTTCCTTCTGCTTCCCTGGCGATGAGGAAAAGCCCGCGTCTGCTGATAGTGACATTTTCACCCCGGGCTATATGTTCAAGGTGCTCCACGATATCTTTTGCAGGAATTTTTTTAAAGTCAAACCTCAGGCACCTGGAAATGATGGTGTCAGGTATTTTCCGGGGCTCTGTGGTTGCAAACATGAATATGACATGTGCGGGCGGCTCTTCAAGTGTCTTCAGTAAAGCATTGAATGCAGAAGTAGAAAGCATGTGTACTTCATCGATAATGTATATTTTATACCTGTCCCTGGAGGGCAGGAACCTTATGTGTTCACGAAGTGCCCTTATATCATCCACTCCGGTGTTTGAAGCACCGTCTATCTCACTCACATCAAGACAGTTCCCTGCTGTTATTTCCCTGCATGATGCGCAGGTTCCGCAGGAACTTACAGCAGGGCCATCAATGCAGTTCAGTGCCTTTGCCAGTATTCTCGCAACAGAGGTTTTTCCCACACCCCGTTCCCCTGTGAAAAGGAAAGCGTGAGCTATCCGTTCATCTCTGATAGCATTTTTAAGTGTCTGGGAGACGTGTTTCTGACCAATCACTTCTTCAAAAGTCTGGGGCCGGAATTTCCTGGCTATTACCTGGTAACTCATTGTTTTTTGCATCAATATTGAATTATAACAGCTAAAAAAGCCGGATACACCAGACACACGAAATCATTGCTACCGTTGCTTCCTTCCGGACCTGGCGGGGTTCGCAACCTTTTCATTGTCTGGGATCCGGCTATACTAATAACCCTTTCAACACAATTAACAGCATATGGCGGAGAGAGAGGGATTCGAACCCTCGGTACGCTTTTGACGTACACACGATTTCCAGTCGTGCACCTTCAGCCAACTCGGCCATCTCTCCGTATTTTACACATATATTACCTAAGCTGAGCGATTTTTCAGATAAAGACAGCATAGTGTAACAGCATTTCACTCATTCTCAGCAGACATCCATGTCTGCTTGTGAGGTACGTAGTACGCTTCACCCTCCAGGTGAATCTTATGTAATGCTTAAATCCGTTCAATGCTGTTACACTAAGCTGCTGCTTCTGGAATCATGTTTTTTTAAAATCGCTTAAATTCAGGTATTGATTACCTGTATTACCTGAAGGTTTTATCGTTTGCTTTTAAAAAAATCCTGTATGAGTTGTTTACACTCAACTTCCAAAACCAGAGGGGTTATCTCTATTCTGTGATTCAACCTTTCATCACAGGAAAGATCGTAAACAGAGCCTGCGGCCCCTGCTTTGTGGTCATATGCGCCAAATACAAGTTTTTTAAGCCGTGCATGTAAAAGCGCTCCCATGCACATAATACATGGCTCAATTGTCACATAGATTTCTGCTCCTGTCAGGCGGTAATTATCAAGTGCTTTACCTCCCAGGCGTAAGGCAATGATTTCGGCATGCGCTGTGGGGTCATTGAGCATAATGGAACTGTTATGCCCCCTTGCTATTATCTCATCCTGGCTGACAAGAACTGCTCCAACAGGCACTTCGTTTTCAGCGAAAGCTTTCTCTGCCTCCTCAATGGCAGCCTTCATAAACAGTTTTTCTTTACAGGAATTAAATATTTTTTTTTTATTTTTATAAATGTCCTGATTCACTGATTCAAAATTGATGACTTCGTTAAAAGCCCTTTTATCCCTGAAATCGGGATATCCTGAAGTCATTTCCCTAATGATCGGGGCTAAAGGAAAAACAAGTTAACATATTTTGAGGATTAAATAAAGCAAGAATTGTCACCCTCTCACCCGGCCCCAGGACTCTTGGCGCCTGACAATTTTCCGAATCTTTGCAACAGCTGGCTAAGCTTAGCATAAGGAGGCTGATAAAACAGATACTTTTTGGAAGGGTTGGACGAAAAAAGCATGTAAGGGGGTACTGTCAAAAGTTTTATGATAAAAATGGAACCACAAAGTTCACAGAGAAAAACTCTGAATTCTCTGTGATTTGTTCTGGAATAACGCTGTAAGGCGAAAGGATATGGAAAAAAAGTCCGGAAATGCCGTTCCGTCTGCTGGCAAAAAACTCTTTGTCTTATAACTGCCCGTCGATATGTATTATACCAAAGGGTATAGCCCTACTCCGGGTCACGTTGACCAAAGGGCTTCTTCTATGTATGATAGATTTTGCCCACTGTGACGGAGTGTCGAGCATCCCAGACTTTCTTCTTCTATCTTTAATATAATCAGTATCAGGAATTTTTCAAGGCCTAAAAGGAATTTTAATTTCCAAACTTTTGGGTCAGTGCTTTCAGTGCTTCTGTAACAGCCTGAAAAGCCTTTGCTGATGTTTCCTGGCCTGATTTAAGTTCTCTTGTTGTTGCTTCTACGACTGCTACAAGACTTTTTAAAACAGTTTTGAGGGTTTTTTTGAATTCTTCCCCCTCCATTTCTGAAAGTCTGTCAATATCTTCCCTTAACAGGTCAAATCCTTGCGGTTTTTTTTGTACAGTGCGGTCCATAGACAGTTCTTTTCTATCTGCAATTGTAATTAATGGTTTTTTTTGTTATTGTAAGTTAATATAATACTAAATTATTTTTAAACATACAACTGCAACTTAAAGTGGGGGCAGGGAATATGAAATTTTTTTATATACCCTTTTTTTGTTTATTGATCTCATTTGTTTTTTTTGCATGCACTGATAATACAAAAATCCAGGATATGGATAAATACGTAAAAGAGATAAATGCGGGAGAAGCCGGTAGATTACTCAAACAGAAAAAGGGGGTTATAGTTTTGGACATACGCACGAAATCTGAATTTAACTCCGGGCACATTAAGAATGCGCTCAATATAGACTATTATTCACCGGATTTTGAAAACAAACTAAAACAGTTAGATAAAAGCAAACCGTATCTTCTTTATTGCAGAAGTGGAAACCGCAGCAGAAAATCACTTGATAAAATGATTAAGTCTGGTTTTACAAATATCTACCATCTTACCCGGGGCTATAATGAGTGGAAAGCAAAATTCAAGGATTGAAATCAAAAAAAAGGAGAAAACCATGACAAAACATAAAATGATTATTGTTTTTCCCTTCTTATTCAGGGCTTCTTCATTCTGATTAGTGAAGAAACAGCCCTGTCCCAGGATCTGAATATTATTGTTTTTACCAATTTTTATTCAAAAGATAACACAATGTATTCTGACCTTTACAGCATGCAGCCTGACGGTTCATCGAAAACACGGATAACAGATTTCTATCCCTACTCTGCAAGGGAGCCTGAGTTTTCCCGGGACGGTAAACATCTGGCTTTTACATCAAACCTGGCATCTTTCAAGAGTGCAAATTATGAAGATATTTTCAGGCTTGACCTGACAGCTCCTGTGCTGACAAGGGTAACAGGTAATGAATACTTATCTTCAGAAAAGACCGGGAAAGTAACTCTGAATTATTCAAATGATACAGGGCTTGATATTTCTGGTGAGGAGTTGTGGGTATCTTTCCAGGGCTGTGATGACGTGGTAAGCTTTACTGATTATCAAAAAGCAGGTGGCCTGAAAAACGTTCCAGCCGCTACAGTGTGGGTCAAGATTGTAAAAAACAAATAGATAGGGGGCATAGATTATGAGGTTCAGGTTCCAGCAGGCAGGAGTGCCTCAACAGACAATATCGCTCTTAGCTCTGGTAATTTCCTGGCAACTCAGCCATCATGGTCTTATGACAGCACAAAGATTGTCGGGGTGTCTGGCCTTGCCTACTATGACACAGAGGCTGCCCAGGCAGATGCTTCCCAGAACCAGCAGACAACACCATATGCCGGGATTGATACAATAGGGATATGGGACATTGACGGTGTGCCACTTGATCGTCTTGATGCCAGCCCTGAAACACTTGGAACAAACATTCAGCCGAGGTTTTCACCGGACGGCACAAGGCTTGCCTACTGCAAGGGACCGTTTCCCAACCAGTCAATTGTTGTGGTTCCAGCTGATAATCTTAATGGCACGGAAACAATGATTGCGCAGGGCGGAACAGATTTTACGACTCTGAAAACCTATGGGTACCTTGACCCTGACTGGTCCCCTGACGGAACACAGATTGCCTGCATTTACGCGGTCTATGATACAAGCCTTAACCTGACAGCCAATGTTGTGCTAATTGACAGCAGCGGGTCAGGCCAGATCATCCAGATTACCAATGTGCCGCAGAATGCTGCAGCAGGCGGGGTTGACTTCAGCCCTGACGGACAGTGGGTGGCCTACACTGTTATGACATCAAAAAGCGGTCTTTTTAATGTTCTTGATTTTTCGCTGTATAACTTTACCGCAGATATTTATATACAGAACCTGGCAACAGGGGAACAGATTAAAATAACAGATGATGGTGCCTCGGCAGAGCCCGCATGGGCCTTTGCTGTGGTACAACCGGTCATCCCTGACTATACTACAACAATACCCGGGGATTCAAATACTACGACAGTAAGGGGAGGGGATCCGGATGGAAACCAGTGTCCCTTTGTTGTGAGCCTGGACAGGCAGTCAGACATTTTAATGCTCAGGCAGTTCCGGAAAATTTTAAAGGAAAAGGACCAGTTTCTTGTTGATCTTTTCTATGAGCACTCTGCTGAGGCTGCATTGATCCTTGCTTCAAACCCGGAACTCAAAAGCGACCTGCGGGCACTGGTCATGGAAAACATAAAACCCTTAAGGGATCTTGTTAAAACCGGGCAAGCAGCTATATCTGAGGATTCAGTAAAGAGGGTAACAGACTTTTTAAAGGCTGTCAGGACTGATGCAGGCCCTGGACTTGAGGATGCGATTGATACAGTACTGATGGACATTGGGGAAGGGAATTTTTTACAGAAACTGGGAATTGCGGTGGAACGGTCGGTGAATAGTTTTGGCGGATAAACCCTGCCTTCCAGTGGTGATTTAAGCTGTCAGAAAGCAGAAAGGATTTTGGGAGATCAGAATATCGAATGCAGAACAGGGAATGATGAATGTCGAAGGATAGATACAGCTATAGAAAACAAACCAAAACTTTATAATTCGAAATTTTTCAAACAAATAATTTTTTACTCTGTTACTTGTACTGTAGTTGATGCTATTTCAAAATTATCATAATCATCCCACATGATAACATAAGCAGTGTATGTGCCGGGAAACCAATATTTAATACCCGTAGCCGTATTTGTCTCTGCTGGTGGTAAATCTAATCCAACGCCATATGCCCATCCAAGGCTGTAGCCATCCCCGTCAAAGTCCCACCAGTATTCTACAACAGAACCAGCCAGATCACCTGCCTGGGCAGTAAAGGTAAACTCAGTCACCAAGGCCTGTCCCGAAGCTGGACTGACGGTTAATGAAGGTCCTCCTGAACCTGATGCAGTGGTTGTGGTTGATGACAACATGTCCGCAGTTGTTGTTGTCCCTTGTCCCGGAACAGTTGTTGTTATTGCTCCACCGGGCATGGAGCTCGTGGTTGCCCCGCCGGGCATTGAGGTAGTAGTCCCACTCTCTGGCACTGTTGTTGTAACTGTTTCTCCTCCTTCAAGAAAAGCAATAGCCCTTTCCAGTACATAGTCGTGGGTATCATCAAAGCTCTGCTCTACAGGGATCTCAATGTCAGGGGCAACACCATTGTCCTCGATTACTTCATCTTCATAGGTATATGCAATCCAGCGGGGAACACCATAACTGACCCCGTTGGGCAGTTTGAAATCCCTTGGAAATCCTGAAGCTCCGCGGGTTGTGTCTCCGATCAGGGTAACATTGGGGGCATGTTTCATCATAAGTGTGAACCACTCAGCAGAACTCATGCACTTTTTCCCAATCAGACATACCGCAGGACCAGTAAAGTGCGTACCAGTGCTCGGTTCAAGTGTATGCTCATAGGGGTCATCAAAATCATCATGGTTGGGGCCGTTGCGGTTTACAGTATATCCATACATGAATGATTCATCAATGAAACGGGATGCAATTTTTGCAGCATTTTCTTCATTGCCTCCGCTGTTAAAACGAATGTCAATGATCATCCCGTCTGCATCTTCGTATTTTGCGAACATCTCTTCTATTGCCTGGTCTGAAACAGCCTTGAATTCCTCTGTGCCAAGTGTATCAATCTCAATATAGGCAATATTATTGCTGACCATTCCATGATAGATCACACCTTTTGCAAGTTCCTCCAGTCCCTGAATGTACTGGTCTGTTACTGATGTGTCAGGGCGGTTAACACTGTAGGAACCATTATATCCGAAAACATCACCATTTGGCGCCTGCACCCATATATGCCAGTCATGCAGAACCTGAAGCATTTCATTCAGCTGTTTTGCAAATTCGTTTGCATCAAGTTCCTGAGAGAAGTTCGGGGCATACTGTTCCTTAACCGCGTTCCAGTCGATGTTTTTATAAATAAAATATGAATAGTTCTGATCAAAGTCGTTCCATGCCTGTTCAAAAAGTTCGGGAGTTGAGGGAACAACACTGCAGCCAGGGGAACCGTAAAAAAATGGTACAACAGCCAAAAGAACAAGCAATGGAATATTTTTAATCAGTTTCATAATATTTCTCCCTGTATTAAAAAATATTATAGTTATTTATAAGACAATAACAAATTCAATTCAAAATGTCAATTTTTCCCAGTGCAAACCCTTTAATAGCTGCTCAAGCTGCCAGGTGTTTTAAAATCATTAATGTCCAAAACAAGGTATTAACATATTGTTTTTGCATGTGTTTCAAGGTTGAGATTGCTTTCCCGCAGTAGCGGGATACCTCCCTCGTAATGACATTAACTGTTTGATTTTGCTTTGCATTGTCATTGCGAGGCCATGAGGCGCCTGTCCCGATGAATATCGGGATGGCAATCTCGTTCTTGGACAACAATGTTTTGAAATAATTTTTAAGTTTTATATTATCTGACCGTAAAGTCATGTAATCACTGTTTTCTGTCATTGGAAGGGTGGTATTCCAGCATGGCGGGAAAGCAATCTCCTGAAACAGAGGGGTTGTTTCGTTGTTTGTTTCTCTGTCCTTGCATGACGAATCAGAGCCCAAGGGTGCTGGGCCAGGCACTTAAATACTTATACAGCATGCTTTTTTGGTTCCTTTGTAATTGACATGAATATGCCCATTATTCTATAATTTTTCATATTGTGAAAAAATTGTCTTGTTTTTAAATCTTGTTAAAAATTGACATATGGAACAGCTTGCCCCCATAGAAATTGATCCTAAAACATTTCTCCGCCAGCATTGCGCGCTGCCCGCGTTGCCTGATGTTGTCAGTAAAATTCAGAAAGTAGTTTCCGGGGATAATGTTAACATGGGGGAAGTTGTAGACAGTATCAGCAGTGACCCTGCTCTTGTTGCACAGATCCTCAAAGTAGCTAATTCATCCTATTACAGTCTGCCAAGTGAAGTCTCAAACATCAGGTTTGCAATAACTTTTCTTGGAATTAATGAAATTTACCGGATGGTTCTGTCCCTGACTGTTGTCAATGCTCTGTCTGTTAAGGAAAAGGATTTGCTGAACAAATTCTGGTTCCATTCTTTTTATACTGCCCTTTCTGTCAAATTCCTTGCCAAAAAATATGAACCTCAAATGTCTCCGGATGACCTGTGGTCGGCTTCCATACTGCACGATATCGGCAAGTTAGTGTACCTTAAGTTTTTTCCTGATCATTTCAAGGCATTAATAAATTTCAGCAAAGAGAACGGCTGCCTGTTTAACGAAGCAGAAAGGCATTTTTCACTTCCTTCAAGTTCCTTTCTTGGTACACTGCTGTGTGATCACTGGGGACTGCCGGGAAAGATAAGTGATGCCTGTGAGTCCCATGACCTGATGGATTTGGCTAACCTGAAAGGCAACAGTTCAACAGAGAGGTTTAAACGCATGATCTGTCTTGGAAACCTGACATCCATTCTGGCCACTGAAGAACTTGCAGAGGCAAAAAAGCAGGAAATTGCCGGAGCAATAAAAACATCACTGGACTGCAGTGATGCTGATTTTATGGTCTTAATGGGTGATATTTACGAATTCAAGACAGATGTGGAAGAATTTATGCGCCAGTTAAGCTGACCCTAAAACAGATCCCACCTGAACCCGTCAATATTTCATATTGCAGAGCTTTTAAAACCACAGAGACATTTTTCCCTTCTTCATTACTGTAGTATTAGCCATGTCCCGAATTAAATTTTTAGACACCTGCCAGCTGCAACACTCAGGAATCTATTTTAAAGATTTCAAACAAATTTCCCGATATGCTGTATGAATCACAAGATACAAACCCCAATCCCCGGATTTAAACCATGATAAAAAAAATATTTATTTACATATTTCTATTATTCAGTTTTCTGTCAGTTTCAATCAATATTAATATTCCGGCAGAGGTTATTGAGTCCTTTGATGCACCGGGGTATGAACCAGCTGGTCTTGCATTTGATGGAAAATATTTATGGGTTGCTGATTTGTCTGAGGATAAAATATATAAATTAGACATTTCCGGCAATGTTATTGATTCCTTTGATACTCCAGGAAATCTTCCAAGAGATCTTGCGTGGGACGGGCAATATTTATGGGTTGCTTATAATGCGGAAGAAGATTCCATTATATATAAATATGATGTGTCACAGTGAAAATAATGTTTTCGAGTTGCGATCTGCGTGTTACAAGTTTCGGGTTGCGGGTTTAAATTACAACACAGCAGCATAATTTCCCTGCTTTTTTCTTTCCTTACCTTCTCTTTTTATCCCCCAGTGTTTGTCTGTTTTGTTGCAGATCCTCACACACGTTTTTCTGTGCTGTTGAGTATTTTTTGCAGATCAAGGTCATCCCTGATGCCAAAGCGTGTCAATGCAAAATCATATCGTACCGGGTCCCGGGGTGAAAACTGTCTGAATCCCTCTGTTATTTCAAGGGCAGCTTTAAGGTCAGCCTGCTTTCTTGTGGTGAATCCAAAAGCATGTCCAATTCTGTACATGTGAGTGTCAAGAGGAATAATGAGTATTGACAGAGGGATGTTTTCCCATCCGCCGGGGTCCACATTGTCATTACGTATCATCCAGCGAAGAAAAAGGTTCAATCTTTTACAGGCACTTCCATTTTTTGGAGAAGGCACTGTGTGTCCCTGGATGCCAGGGACTGAGCTTCCAAGGTTATCAACAAATGCTGTAAGTGCAGAAACTGACGTATCATTACTTGCTGTCATACCTGATTTAAAACAGTTACAGAGGGAACCATGCCTGTTGACAGTATGCTTTATGGCAGACAGAAGAAGGCTGATATCATCTCCTGTAGTGAACCTGTGCTTAAAACCCTTAAATACTTTTTGCAGGTCCATGAGAGAGTTTTTTTTGAGAAACATCAGTGGAGACGGCCCTAATTTATCAAGAACTGCTGAAATGCTTTTAAGGATCTGCCTGACCCTTCCGTAAGCCAGTGCCGAAGCAATCAGGCCAACTATTTCACGATCATGTATATCACTATAATCATAGAGAAACTGCAAAGGGTCTGGAGAAACAAACACGCGGTGGTTGTATTTTTTATATAAATTTTCTAAAAATTGTTTTGAAAGTCTGGATTTATAATTTTGTTGCAGCATGAATGACCGCTATTCCATTTGTAAGTCTCTTGTAGATTATATTTGAAAACCCTGCGTCCTGCATGATTGATGAAAGCTTTTCAGGGAGGGGAAATTTTCTGATTGACAGAGGAAGATAATTGTATGCATCTGAAGACCCGGAAAAAACTTTACCTGCAAATGGTATAACATAAAAGGAATAAATGTCATAGAGCCTGCGCAGCAATGGAAAAACAGGTTGTGAAAATTCAAGGCATACGAGTTTGCCTCCCGGCTTTATAACCCTGTGTACTTCCCTAAGGCCTTTTTCCATGTTTGAAAGATTGCGCAAACCAAAGCCTATCAGTGCTGTGTCAAAGCTGTCATCAGAAGCTGCAATTTCCTCTGCATCTCCACAAACGAAATTTACGGTCTGAACAAAAGGAGTTTTGCTGATTTTGAACATTCCGGCATAAATCATTTCCGGACTGAAATCGTACAGGGTTACACGTCCTGAAGTGCCTACTGCTCCGGCTGCAAGAATTGCAAGGTCAGCAGTGCCACCGCACAGGTCAAGCACTCTATCTCCCTGTTTTAATGCTGCTGTTTTTATGGAACTCCTTTTCCACAGATGATGAAGCCCAAAGCTTAAAAAAGAATTCAGGAAATCATATTTGCCGGCTATGCTGTTGAAATACCGGAGAACGGTTTCTGATTTGTTGTTTTTCATTATCAGCTTTATCTGTCAATCCAGTACAGCAGTTTGGGGACAGCTTTTTTGGGGCCATAGAAAGTTGATGTAGAAACTTCTTCGAGCTTGTAGAAATATGTTTTTCTGTTTTTAACATCCTTTTTATCTGTATACTTGTATGCTGCTTCAGCAGTTAAAGAACTTTCAGGAAGTATTATGGATGTATTAATTTTTTCATAGTTTTCATTTTCCGATTCCGAACGATAAATATTAAAACCCGTGTTTTTGTTTTCTCCTTCTGTTTCCCATTCAATAACAACTTTTCTTGATTTTGCAGAAGCAGTAAAGGATGTAAGTGAGCCTGTGGTAAAACTCCAGAGGGGGCCTTCAGCTTCATATCCAAGGGCATCCCTGGCCACTACTTTCCAGAAATAATTTGTTTCAGGTTCTAACCCTGTTATCCTGAGAAATTTTTCCGGCTGGTTGCCGGAAATGACATGCAGTTCAATATGATGAAGTGTGGGAACCCCTAAATAGACGTCGTAAGTCAAGCTGTCCCCTGTGTCAGGATCACTGCACTGCCACATTATTGTTAGATCCGGAAGCCGGCCAATGCTCCTTTGCTCTGGTGAGGGATCACTTGGAACAGCAGGCATGCAATTTCCTGCATGCCCAAGTTTAAAATCTGCAACAGAGCTGGTGTTGTCAGAGACCATAACCTTTGTCACTGATTCAGAGGCATAGCAGTTTTTTACAGCTGTCACGGTGTAAATCCCGGGCGAAACGTTCATAGTGTAATAACCTTCTGAATCAGTTGCTGCAATAAAACCCCCGGGAGTTGTGCGGATATAAACACCTTCTGTCTGACCGGTCACCTGCCCGGAAATCGACCCCATGGATTCAGCATGTTTAAGAAGGTATATTTCATAATCTGTATCCATGACTCCCTCTGCAGTTCCAAGGCCATAGTAAACAATAGTGTTTCCATCGCCGGAGATGTTTGGACGAAATCCTGATGTAACTCCATTTGTAAGATTTTCCGGAAACTGCCAGCTGGTGCCGGAAAGTTCTGCAACATAAATGTGTTCAGCCTTTCCCGGCACTGTTTCAGCATAAGTTATACGATTTCCGTTCGAATCAATTGTTGGATCAAACTCATAATAATCGCTGTCTGCAATGGTTACTGGTGAGTGCCATTGACCGTTTTTATATTCAATCAGGCGGATATCGGAAGCAGCACCTGCAACAACATGAGGCACATATGTTTCTCCTGTCCAGTAATAAGCTATTTTTGTGCCGTCTTCATTAATTGATGGCTGGGAGTCATGTTCGGAATCATCAGTAAGGTCAAGCGGTCCCTGCCATGAGCTGCCTTCATACTCTAAAAAATATATGTCTCTGTATCCGTTGTTTTTTCCAAAAAATACAATTTTGGTTCCATCTCCACTGATGACAGGAAACATATTGTTATCAGTAGCAGTCGGCAGTTCAACAGGATCCTGCCATATACCTTCCTTACGTTCCACAAACCAGATGTACCGGTTTTCCGAGCTTTCCGTCACCTGTTTAACCTGGTATGCGATTTTTTCACCATCATTGCTTAAAGCTGGGAAGAATTCCCCATCAGTGCTGTCTGCAAGCTGAACAGGCTCCTGCCAGGCTCCACCGGAATACTCAATAAAATATATGTCCCTGTTTTCATCAGTTCCGCCAATGTAAGTTATTTTCGTTCCATCTTCGTTTATTTCAGGCATTGTGTCAGGCGTATTATTGTTTGTCAGCTTTACAGGCGACTGCCAGATGCTTTCTGAAAATTCCATAAAGTAAATATCATAGTCTCCGTCCTCATCACTGTAAAATGATATTATTGTTCCATCATAATTGATCGAGGCTACTTCATCAGAATATATATTGTCTGTAATTTTTACCGGAGACAGCCATCCCCCTGCATAAACCAGAGCAGGTACAGCTGTAAAGATAAGAGAAAGGATAATTATCGAATGCAATTTTTTCTGCATATTATTTTTTATCCAGAACCCTCCGAATTATCTCTGCAATTGTTGCCCTGTTTACCGGCTTTATGACAAATTCCCTGATGCCTGCAGCCTTTGCCTGCTCCGGGGAAACCGTTTCGCTGAATCCCGTGCAGAGAATAACAGGAACGTCAGGACGAATTTCCATGAGTTTTGTTGCCAGGGCATATCCGGAAATGACGGGCATTGTCTGATCGGTTATTACCAGATCAAAACTTTCAGGTTCTTTTCTGAAAATGTCAAGGGCATCATTACTGGATGATGTGGCAACAACATTATACCCAAGTGATTCAAGCAGCTTTTGTCCTACATCCACCAAAAGCTCCTCATCATCAACAAAAAGGATACGTTCAGTACCTGAATGTATGGAATCAGAAATTTCAGCTTTTTCTTTAGTTTTTTCCACTGCTCTTGGCAGCAGTATCTGGAATGTGGTTCCTCTGCCGGGTCTGCTGTCCACGGTTATATCACCGCCATGATTTTTGACAATTCCGTATGCAAGAGCAATCCCCATTCCTGTTCCCTCCCCAACTCCTTTTGTGGTGAAAAAAGGCTCGAAAACGCGATCAATGACTGCAGGGTCGATACCTGTACCTGTGTCTCTGAACGTCAGCATCAGGAATGGCCCTGGAGACAAATCATGATATTTGGAAGCTGTTTCAGCATCAAGATTAACTTCTGAAAGTTCTATTCCCAGAATCCCTCCCTTTTCACGCATTGCATGTGCAGCATTGGTGCAGAGGTTCATCAAAAGCTGCTGCATCTGTATCTGATCAGCCATAACTTTTGCATCTGTTTCAATTACAGTCTGAATCTCAATGGTTGTGGGAAGTGTTGCCCTTAAGAGTTTTAAGGTTTCATTAATAGCGGAGCTGACCTGAACATATTTTTTTTCATTTTCGTTCTGCCGGCTGAAAGTAAGAATTTGATTTATCAGTTCTTTAGCTCTTTCAGCAGATTTAAGCACCTGTTCTGAATTTCGTCTGGCTTTGATTTTATCAGCAAACCCCTGTAAAATATTTATCTCTGTATAGCCGATAATAGCCGCAAGGATGTTATTAAAGTCATGTGCGATACCACCTGCAAGCGTTCCGACAGCTTCCATTTTCTGTGCCTGCTGAAGCTGACGTTCCATTCTTTTCCTGTCGGTAACATCCCTGATAATTGATACGCCAGCTGCAATATTTCCTCTTTCATCCTTAATGATTGAAGTGTTACACTCCACATCAATGAACTGACCCGCCCTGGTTATATGTTTTGTTTCGTACGAACAATAACCTCTGGTAAACAGTTCATCCATGCTCTCAAGGACATTTTTTTTTATGTTTTCATCGTCAATGGTAAGAGTAGAGGCGTGTTGTCCGGTCAAAGCTTCTTTATTGAACGAGCACATGTTTTCCATAGCAGGATTTACAGAGGTGATGTAGCCCTGCTCATTGACAATGATTATCCCGTCCCTGCTGCTTTCAATTACGTTCTCAAGAAAATTTTTGGTTTCTCTGAGCTCTTTTTCAACTCTTTTCCTTTCAGTAATATCCCTCAATATACCAACAGCACCGATTGTATTTCCCTGTTCATCACGCAAAGAAACAATGTTTTCCTCAACCGGAACCACTTTTTTATCCATTCGAACAAGAAAATTCTCAAGGTTTTTTATCTTCCCCTCTGTGTGCAGCCTGAACATGATTTCGGAAATGGCATCGCCGGGATTTTTTTTAATTTGCACCTCTTCTCCGGAAGCAGATTCATAAGTGCCTGCCTCGGTTATTGATATTTCAGCCATGTGAAGGCCTGTCAGATCCTCCTTTTTACAATCCATCAGCTTTAAAAGTGCTTCGTTAGCCCTGGTAATATATCCTGATCTGTCCGTTATAATAATGCAGTCCAGAGAGCTTTCAATTATATTGTCTAAAAAATCCTTTGTTTTTTTTAATTCCTGCTCAGCATGTGCAAGGTCTGGCTGTGATGAGCCACTTCCCTCACAGCGCTGACGCAGTTCTGTCAGCTCACTTATAAGCTGTTCCCTGGTTTTTTCTTTGTCCTGCATCTTTTTATCTCCAGCAATGATTCGGTCAAATCATGTCAATCTATTGCATTGTTGTCGAAAACCCCGGCCCTTGAGACTGTGTCGCAATTATGAATGAAGTGGGTAGCCGGCCCGCTTACGGGGCGTAACATATTGAAATTGCATAGGCCTAAAGGCGCAAACTAAAGTTTTCGGCTGCCAAAAGCCTATTATGACACAGTCTCTTTGCGCAAGGAGGCAAAAGGGAATCCTGTTTATGGCGTGCGGGACTGTGGAGCTTTGATTTTCGGCCTCTGGCCTCAGCTCATCTGTTCTTACAGGGTTTTTAAAAACTGAATTCCTGCCTGGTATGCGGTATTCAAAATCTCCGGGTGGTTTTTTACTACACCTCTGCCATGCTTTTTCCCTCGTGTCCCGGTGATAACAAGAACATCTGTTGTGAGCACCTTGTGAAGCCTAAGTAAAATGACCATGTTCTCCACAATATTGTCATATGCAGTGGTGTTTGGCCACATCCATGAGCAGACAACCATCCCTTTTTTCATGCCAGGCCATTTGCGCGTAAGCTGAGGGTTCGCAAAACAGTCCCAGCGGTCCATAAAATTTGCCATGATGCCGTTTTCTCTTGCAGTATAAATCGGAAACCCCATTATAAAGCCGTCCATGTCATACAGCTTTTCATAAACAGCGGACATATCATCTCTGATAGTACATATTGTTTTCACATCCCCCTTGCGGCATGCCCTGCAGCCTGAACATGGTTTTATGTTGAGATCACAAAGCTGGAGTTTTTCAATTGTCGATCCGTTGTCCTCACAGGCCCGCAGGAGCTCATCTAATATGATATCAGTATTGCCCCCTTTTCGAGCACTTGAGTTTACTGCAAGTATTTTTTTGTTCTTGGGCACACTTGAGTCTACATCAGGCTGTTTAGACCACTGTGTGATTTTTACCGGTTCTGTACCAGGCTCCATATTTTCCTGGTTTCGGGAAGACTCCATATCAGCCTTCAGTCTTGCCGGGTCCTTTATCTTGAGTATAAGAGGTTCGTATCCTCCCGGGAAGACTTCATATACAGATTTCCAGAATATATCCTCTGTAACAATGGTTGAGTTTTCATAAGCAGCAATTTTTTCGGAATTGTAGACCAGGCGGTTTTTCCATCTGTTTTTAATCACGTCCGGGAATATTTCACACAGCCCGTCTATTTTTTTTGTTAAATTATTTTCCCATTTCAGCTTTTGCATAAAAACCTCCTGTAAAAATTTTTCAGCAGCATTGTCAGACACTTTGAAATATCAAAGCGTTAATGTAAAACAGCTTGCCCCCTGTTAATACTGTTTAACTGTTCCAGTTGCCTGTTGCTTGCCAGGGGGGTTGGATTATTATATAAAAATAAAGAACTGATTGTCATTAAATTTTTATTATTGATTTGTCAAAATAATTATATAAGATATACTCCTGTGAAAAACTGGAGCTATGCTGCTTCGTTTTAGAACTTTCCCTTAATAGCATATTGGCCTTGAAGGGATATGAACCGGTAAAAAGTGACGACTTTGTAAAAAATGAATTTAGCACAAATCAAAACATCCAACATATCATATAAAAGACTCTTTCAAATAGAGAGGGTTATTATCAGAGAGGTAACTGATCTTTGGTGCAAGGAGAAATCGTTTTACAGTGAAGACTTTGCCGAAGATGTTGAAATAAAGTACAAAGGCAAAAGAATAGAGGTGATTTTTATTAATAAAGGCCGAATGCGGCACGGCACACCGGAAGCAACAGTAAATGAAATGATAAAGGGGCTCATCCTTACCATGGCAACAGATCAGGCGACAGGAAATCTGTTGAAAATTCATGAGGCGGTAATAGGCAATATTCTTGATGTCTTTGTACATCGTCTTAAAGAGATAGCTCAGAGAAAATTCATTTTTCAGAGGCTTCAAACCCTTGAACTGGGATTTAGCATTGCCTTTGGTCTTGACAAAAAGTTTTATCCCATCAAGAAAACGCGCCGTCTTCTCGAGGAAGCCCTGACAGTGGCCAGTTTATCCACAGCCGAAGAAACAGCCGACACCCTGGCCCGCGACATACGGGAAGCTGGAACGCTTGCACCGAAAGAGAAGGGCGTAACATTTCACATTTTCATGGCAAGAGAAAAAGAGGCAAGTTTTATAAGCCTCCCTCTTGGAATGGAACAGGCCAGCTATGTTTCACTTTTAGGAACACATACATTGAGATGTAATATATTAGCTGTGCCGGCTATTGATAATACGATCAAATCAGGTATTCTGAAAATTGATGCTCCTTCGGACCCCCTGAATTTTATTCGCCACAAGGGCTTTGATTTGTCAATTGAAGAAAAGGGCCTGATGACAAAGCTGTGTTCGCCTGGCAATGTACAGAAAAGAAAATTCACCAGAGATGAACTTTCTTTTCTGAAGCTTCTTTTTAATGAATACGTACAACTTGCCTGTTTTCTGGTGAGCAGTAAAAGGATTGATACAGGCTTAAGGCTTCTGATTATTTTTCCAAGGGTGAATATTTTCAAAATTTTGCATGAAGAGAACCCCTTCATATCAGTTGAAGAACCACAAACCCTGGGGGAACTGGCTATTCTCCACAGCATGCTTTTTGCAATAGAAAAGTCCCATGAGCAAAAGAGAGAGAAAAAGTCACATCGTATCCCCGAAAGAGTTATTCAGGAAAAAGTATTAGAGGCAATAAGAGCTCTTTCCCGCAACACCCTCAAAAATTTGTATAAACCTCTGACAGATATTAAAAGATCCCTGGTTTATTATTGCCAGAAAGGATATAGCGACCGGAATATCCTCCGCAATATCAGGCAAAGAGTTGAAGAAATGTCAAGCTATCTTAAAATGCTTAAACGTGTTCAAAGAGTTGTACTTGATGAAAACGGTAAAGATATTGATTTTTCAGCTTCCATGAGTGAAGACGCCCAGAAGGGATCATTAGATACGCTTGAAGAAATAATTAACAATATTCAGGCAGCCGAGGTTGAGCACAGCAAAGAGGTTGTTGTTTCTAAAATGCTTGACTATCTTTCTTTTACAACTGTCAGGCTTGAGCAGTTAGAGAAGGTTTCATCGACCTTTATAAAACAGGAAATTGTAAAAGAGATCGAATCCTACACTGTAAATATACTTGTTCAGGCAAAGTCTTTTTATAAACTTGTGATGGGCAAAACCTGGGGAAGATAAACCCGCAAAAAGCTAACATATACCCCTGAACAGACTGTGTCATAATAGGCTTTTGGCAGCCGCAAACTTTAGTTTGCGCTTTTGCGCCCATGTAATTTCAATATGTTACGCCCCGTAAGCGGGCCGGCTACCCACTTCATTCATGATTGCGACACAGTCTCAAAATCGGGGCATCCTATTAGTAACGAAGTTACATTTTCACTGGAGTAAGCAAACAAGATCAAAACCCCGAAATATGAGCGTATTTACCAAATATTATTGACGACTTCGTTGGGAGTCTGCCGGCCATAAAATTTTACTGTCCCTCAAGAGGGTTTAATTTGAATGCTCTTTTGTTGCGATTATTATATCCTGGTAACTCAGGAAAGTGTCTCTTTTGCACCATGAACCGTATCTGATTGGTTGAGTAATCCTCAATTTGTATTTTCCAAACAGCTCCTTAACGAAATCTTCTTTATAGGCAATTGCGGATTCGGGATTGTCCCTGTCAATTGTCAGACATCCATCAACTTTGTACTTAAAATCTAAAGCACAGCGACCTGCGCGAATAATGTCCTCTGATTCTTCATTTAAAAGGAAAAAAGTGATCAAACATCTTCCACCCTGCCTGAGTACGCGCGATACCTCAGACATGTAGTTCTCCAGATCTGATGGAAGCATATGCGTGAACACTGATGTCAGAAAAATGAAATCAAAGTAATCCTTTTTATAAGGAAACTGAAAATTTTCAGCTTGAATTTTTCCATTTGGAGTATAATTCCTGTTATAAATATCAGCGTGTTGAAAATGAAAATTGTCGAATTTTGAGGAAATATGAGTTTGGCACCACTCAATTCCATTTTTTACTATGTCAAATCCCCAATATTTACCCTCCTGAGACAGGTAATTCGTTAGCGGAACAGCCATCCGGCCAATACCGCAACCAACATCCAACACCCGTTCATCTGGTTGCAGATCTGCCAATTCAATGAAATAACGCTTGAATTCCTGTCCGATTTTTACAAAATCTCCATCACCGATGAAGATCAGTGACCTGGGTGGAATTAAACTGTCTCTGCCTTTCAGCCGGTCGATGAGATCGATTGGGAAGCAGTAAATTTTTCTCAGAGCCGGTTTCAGGGCAGCGGGAATCATCTTTGTAATATGCTTTTTCATCTGCTTTGTTCTTTTGATCTGTTGAGTTTGAGTGTTACATCCTGAAAATTGTCAGGATTGTTTGACAAATTCCCGCTGCATGAAGCCAGGTATCAGGAGTTTAAAACCCTTCCCCTGCAAGGGCCTCAAAAAGTTTTTTTTGATCCTCTTTCAAGTGCTTCGGGGTTTCAACGATGATCCTTACATATTCATCACCTTTGCCCTGCTTTCTGAAATGAGGGATGCCATATCCTTTGATTCTCAATTTGGTATTGCTTTGTATGCCCGGGGGGATTTTAATCTTTTTTGTGCTTTTTAAAGTTGGCACCTCAACTGTTGTTCCCAGAACCGCTTCGCTTATTTTTATTTTCTTATCAACGATGATATCACTGCCTTCACGTTTGAATATTGGATGGGTCTTAACATTAATTTTAAAATAGAGGTCCCCCGCAGCCATTCCATGGGAGCCTTTTCCACCTTTCCCTTTCAGCCTGAGCTTCTGGCCAGAGTTTATTCCAGCAGGAATTTTAACTTTAACCCCCCTCTTTTTGCCATCAAAAATATATTCAACCGTCTTTTCAGAACCCGAAACAGCTTCCATGAAATCAATTGACATGTCAATATTCAGATCCTGCCCTTTTGTAGGGCGAACATAATGCCCTCCTAACCCTCCATTGGTAAACAGATCCTCTATGTTCAGCCCAGATGTCCTGCTCCTGGCGCCATGCCCGACAGTGGGTCCAAATCCGGCGGTTCTTCTGCCACCCCCAAAAATCTGGCTGAAGATGTCATTTGTTCCGAAGCCCATCTCCCCGAAAATATCACCAAGGTTTGAGCCCCGGAAGATGTCCTCCTGGGAATATCGCTGGTGAAACCCTGTTGAACCGAACTGGTCGTACTGTGCCCTTTTTTTTCTGTCACTTAAAACCGCATACGCCTCGCTGATCTCCTTGAAGCGGTCTTCTGCTTTTTTATCCCCTGCGTTTTTATCCGGATGAAACTTGAAAGCAAGTTTTTTATAGGCTTTCTTTATTTCATCTTCATTTGCATTTCGGCTGACCCCAAGGGTCTTGTAATAATCCTTTGCTGCCATAATCACTCCTTATAGAAGAAATTTCTTTTTACTTATATGACTCTCTTATCAAACAGTTCAGAAAAGCCTTTGGATCGTCTATTGCATTTTTGTTTAATATAAAAGAGGATTTTCCGTTTCGTTCCTGTATCAGCTTAAATCCATGCTGGTAGTTTTCAAAAAGATCTTTAAATAACATGCCCACATCTGCATCATCCATTAAAACTTTTTCAATAATGGCATTAAGAGCACTCTTATCAAAGCGTATTTCAATGCCGTGATAACTGGAAAATTTTTTCTCAAATCTCACTGCCTCATCAACAAGAAGAGCAGAATCCTCAAGTACCATCCTGTAATCATAGCATTTATCAATTGAAATTTTTACAATATTGTCAATATAACCATTGCTCAGAAGAAATTTACAGCCTTCATCCATTGATTGTTTTGATTGAAGCATCCTTTCTTTAAGCCTTTCCTGCTCCAGTTCTATCAGCTCGCTATGCCTGTCATACATCTGGCTCAGGTTGTCAGCTTTTATAAGAGTGTCGAGTTCTTTTGCAGGGTCAATGGCCATTTGTTTTGTTACAACCAGTTTCCTGATGTCTGTGGAGGGAAGCTCTTTTTCAAATTTAAGCAGTACTTTTTCAACAGCACTTATAAGACCCCGTGCCCCTGTTTTTTCTTCAGCAGCCATTTCTGCGATTTTTCTAAGCGCGTCATCCTCAAAACTGATGTCTATACCATAGGCTTTAAAATCTTTCTTTTTACTGTGAACCACAGAGCCGTTGGGGTTTTTGAGGATAGCAAAGAGATCATCAACACTCAGGCGTTCAAAAGTAGCAATTACAGGAAGCCTTCCTATAAATTCAGTTTCAAAACCGAATTTTGCCAGGTCCTCAGACTTTATTAAAGGCAGTAAAGTTTCCTTTTCCGCCTTTGTATGGATCTTTCCGCCAAACCCAATCTCCTGCCTGCAAAGCCGTTCCTCAACAATTTCTTCAATTTCGTTAAATGCGCCGCTCATAATAAAAAGAATATTTTTAGTGTTGACAATACGCTTTTCCCGTTTTCCTGTCTTCCTGTAATGTTCCACAGCTTCCATCTGTGAGACAATGTCATGGGGAACCTTAAGGTCAACTTCAGTTTCTTCCATGGGTTTCAGCAGTGCGCGCTGAACCCCGGTACGGGAAACATCAAGACCAAAAGCATTTTTGCTCCCTGCAATTTTGTCTATTTCGTCTATATAGATAATGCCGTACTGAGCCATTTCAATATCGCCATCTGCTTCCCTGACAAGGTCCCTGACAAGATCCTCGACATCGCCCCCGACATAGCCGGTTTCACTGAATTTAGTAGCGTCTCCCTTTACAAAGGGCACACCTATTTTTTGTGCTATAAGCTTAATTAAAAAAGTTTTACCTACCCCTGTTGGGCCAATCATCATGATATTGTTTTTTATGTTTCCTATTGAGGGCGACTTGTCTCTGCTGCTGATTCTGTTAAAGTGTGTACAGATCTTTGTTGCAAGGATTTCCTTCGCACTTTCCTGTTTAATTACGTATCCGTTGAGGTACTCCTCAAGTTCCCGCGGCTTCATCCGAAAATTAATTTTACGGTCTGGTTTGCCCTTTTTTTTCATTTTGCCCGCAGTTTTAAGGCCGGACTGTTCAGGAAAAAGAAACGGCACTGAAAGGCGAACCCTGTCGCCGTATTTTTTTGATAAATATTCATTAAGCTCTTTTTCAAGCTCTTTTGGTTTTGGAACTTTGTCCTTACTCATTTTTTATTAGTATCTCCGTTTTATGTGAAACTGTTTTTCATGCGCCCTGCATACGGACGGACATTTTTGAACAGCCTCTTTGCAATGATTTTTTCAACACTCCCCCCTGTTTTACTTATTATTACTAAAATTAATCACTTAACCTCTTTTGTCAACTTTTTTACCATGACCGCTTGATTTAATCCCCTGTCTTTGATATACTTTCAAAGTTTTGCACAGGTTAAGTATTCATTTAAAGCTAACATATTCAGGAGAATTATGGCCAGATCAAAAAGAAAACACATAAGGAAGAGAAATATTCGTGCAGTACAGCTTAAAAGAAAAAAAGAGAGAAAAAAGGCTGAGGCAAATTCGTAAGTTAAGAATTTTGCTAAGGGTAGTGAAGGCAGAATACCTTGGCATAAACTACTGACGAGTTCGTTGGAAGACCATCTGTCCCGGGAATCGGGACAGCCTGAAATCATTTCCCGAATGATCGGAAGTGCTTCGGCTCAGGTCGCCCAGTATCCGAAGCTTTTTATATTGACCCCTGTTTTTGACTTTATCAGCGTTGTTGTTTTCCCCGTAGCCCTGATGCATTCGTGTGGCAGCTCAGCTCTTTTTTTCAATGCATAAATCAGATATTTTAATCTGGGCAACTTCTTTAAAAGTAGGGGAAGAATCTGTTTCATTGAAATCCTTATAAAACTGACAGGCCTTTTCAATGTTTCCCATAGCCTCATAACACCTTGCAAGGTTTAACAGAGCCATGGTATTTCCCCCGGCTTTTTCCTCGCTTTTTTGTTTCTGAAAATAGTCAAGCGCTTTTGTGAAATCACCCTTTTCTTTATAACAATAACCAATTCCTTCAAAAGCTGAAGGCCTGAGATAATTTAACATGCTTTCCTCAATATTTAAAAATTTTTCATAATTGGAAATAGCCTCATCGTATTTTTTGAGATTATAGCAGCATACTCCTGCATAGAACAGTGATAAAACCCCTGGTTTTGTGCCTGAATACCTGGATCTGATTGTTTTAAGGCTTTCAAGGGCCCTGTTATAGTTTATCTCCCTGTCGACAATGTTTTCCGATTTTTTTGACATAATGTTCAGAGCATTGTAAAGCAGCGACATGGCGTCTTTTTCAGCACTTATCTGTTTTGCAACCCAGAAGCCGATCCCTGATGCAATAATCAATACTATTATCCCTGTTACTGCCAGCTGTCTGCTGTTTTCCACAACATAGAACTGGACTCCCTTGCATAATGAAAGAAAGTCACCTGCATGAATTAATTCTTTTTTGCCCATTGTTTTTTGTGCTGTCATTCTATACTCCCCTTTTTAAATTCTTTTAAAATCGCTCAACTTAGGTGTCTGTTTCTTGACTTTACGTGATCATCAATCTTTGATGAACTCGTAAAAAGTCATCAATGTTGTTTCAGATGGCTAAGTTAAAAGTTCAATATACAAGGCGTAGTATTTTTTTTGGTGCGAAGGCATCATATAGTATTTCGAGCAGCGAAAAAAATGCTACAACGCAGTAGATTGGACTTTTTACGACGCCATCAATCTTTTATTGTCAAATAAGGCATAAAAGATCCCACCTTTTTTTTGCCAAGACCTTTAACAGAAATCAGGTCGTGCAGGTCTCTGATCCCCTTATTATCCTGCCTGTAATCAACTATTGCTTTTGCAGATTTTGAGCCGATCCCAGGGACCAAAGTCAGATCTTCAATAGATGCAGAATTAACAGATATTGGCATAAAAAAATTCAGGCGGGCAGGGGCATCCATTTTTTCAACCCGAACGTATTCCCTGAAAACAACTCTGCTCCAGTTTTTGACTTTTTTGCTGCTGTCCACGGGTGACAGAACTGTTTTTTTCTCCATACCTCCTCCAGCTCTGCTTAATTCAGCTACAGTCTGCTGCTTGTTAAAAAAGTAAAAACCCTGCTTTCTGATATCTCCTCTTAACTCATAGACAACTTTCGGACTGTCATTAATTGCTACAACACTGCTACTCTCCCGCCCAACAGTCTTTAAAGTGGAAAACAAAAAAAGTGCAAACACAATTGACAATATTACCACAAGTTGCCTGCTGTTGTACAGGGTCATGATCGGTTGTTCAACTCATCTTTTAAAAGCTTATAGGTAATGCTGTCTGTTAATGCCTGCCAGCTTGCTTCAATAATATTTTCAGAAACACCGACTGTTCCCCAATTGTCTACAGTATCTCCGGATTCAACCAGTACTCTAACGAGTGAGCCCGTGCCTTTTCCGCTTGATATGACCCTTACCTTATAGTCAATAAGAGCTACTTTACTCAGTTCAGGATAAAAATTCTCAAGAGCTTTTCGAAGGGCATTGTCCAGGGCATTCACAGGGCCATCTCCCATTGCAGCAGTGTGTTCAATTTTCCCCCCTACCTTTACCATGATAGTTGCTTCCGAGAGTGGTTCGCCCTCCTCCTTTTTTTCCACAATAACCCTGAAACCAACCAGGTCAAAATACCTTTTTACTGTTCCCAGTGCTTTCCGCATGCGAAGTTCAAAAGATGCTTCAGCGCCCTCAAACTGGAAGCCCTGCATCTCAAGATCTTTCAAGTCGGATAATATTTCCTGAACAAATGGTTTATGGCTTGAAATATCCAGGTTAAACTCCCTGGCTTTTTGTAATATGTTTGCTTTGCCAGCCTGGTCAGACAAAAGTATTCGCTGGGTGTTTCCAACAAGTTCAGGAGAGATATGTTCATAAGTTTCAGGATTTTTTTTAATGGCACTTACATGTACCCCTGCCTTGTGGGCAAAGGCACTGGTGCCTACAAATGGCCTGTGCTTGTTCTGTAAAAGATTGGCAAGTTCATTTACAAACCGCGACACCCCCGAAATTTTTTTCAGCTGCTCATCAGACACGCAGGGGATGCCCATTTTAATTTTCAGGTTAGGAATAATAGAACACAAATTTGCATTTCCGCAGCGCTCTCCATAACCATTAACAGTACCCTGGATATGTGTGCATCCAGCCCGGGCAGCTATGAGAGTATTTGCCGTTGCCACATCACTGTCATTGTGTGCATGAATTCCAAGATGTCCCTTTATATGTTCTTTAACAGATTTAATAATCTTCGGCAGCTCAAAAGGCAGGGTTCCGCCGTTGGTGTCACACAGAATAACACAGTCTGCCCCGCCGTTAACAGCATGTGTCAGGACCCTGATTGCATATTCCGGATTTGCTTTGAACCCGTCAAAAAAATGCTCTGCATCAAAAAAAACCAGGGGGACCCTTTTTTTCAGGTAAAGGACAGATTCTTCTATAAGTTTGAGGTTTTGCTCAAGGTTGATTTTTAAAACATCATGCACCTGGAGGTCCCATGATTTTCCAAATATTGTAACTGCTTCTGTCTGAGCATTAATTAAATCATTCAGGTTTTTATCCTTGTTGACAGGGCTGCCAGGTTTTGCAGTGCTTCCAAAAGCTACAACCGTGGAATTTTTTAAATTGTATGACTTAACTTCTTTAAAATAATTAAAATCTTTTTTGTTTGAAGTCGGCCATCCTCCTTCTATGAAATGCACTCCAAGGTTGTCTATCTTTTCAGTAATGCGCAGTTTGTCCTCAAGGGTGAAGGCAATATCTTCAGCCTGATTCCCCTCCCTCAGGGTTGCGTCATATAAAAGTATTTTTTTACTCATATTACAAAACCCTCAGCAATAGGAGGCTATCCGGGAATAAGCTTCGACTACGATTGAGCGAAGCTATTCCCGGACAGCCTCCCTGTCAGTTTTCAGGTTTAAGTCATTTTTCATTTTTACCAGAATTTCTTTAAACATTTTCCCATGTGCCTTAAACGCGAGAAGCCTGTTGTTTTTATCTGTCACTTCAAGATAGACGAACAGGCATTCTGCGGGAAGTGCTTCTTTGATTCTATCAGCCCATTCAATAACAGCAATGCCTTCTCCGCTGATATAATCCTCAAACCCGACAGTTTCAAGGTCTTCAACTCCTGAAAGCCTGTATGCATCAAAATGGTAGAAAGGCACCCTGCCATCATATTCCTGGAGGATTGTAAAAGTAGGGCTCGTCACTTCATTTTCAGCAGTTCTGTTGATGCCATGTGCAATGCCTTTAACAAGACAGGTTTTGCCGGATCCAAGCTCACCTATAAGCCCGACCACGCATCCACTGTTTAATATTCTCCCTAATGTTATACCAAGCTTTACTGTATCATCAGGGCTGTGGGATGTGAAAATAAAATCCATAATATCGGGTTTCGCGTTTTAATTACACTTAAATTAAGTGATTCTAAAAAAACATGATGCCATAAACATCCGACTTGGTGTAACAGCATTGAACGGATTTAAGCATTACAGAAGCGTCACAAGGATGGTGATGCGTAATGCTTACCTCGCAGGCAGACATGGATGTCTGCTGAGAATGAGTGAAATGCTGTTACACCAGCTGTTTTTATCCGAAAAATCGCTCAGTTTAAGTTACAATACTGTCTTATTTCCACGAAAGGGAATACGGTCAGGCTATGGCTGTTATTCCATATAATTTTTAAGTACTTCAGGAATCCTTTCAATTATATCTGTTGCCATAATCCCAATTTCTGCTCTCTCACCGGCAATCAGATCACCGATTAAGCCGTGGACAAAAACAGATAACTGTGCTGCCTAAAGGGTGGACAGCCCCTGGGCCACAAGCCCGGAAACCATTCCTGTCAGCACGTCCCCCATTCCGCCGCTTGCCATGCCAGGATTTCCTGTGGGGTTTATAAATATATTCCCGGCGGGTTCTGCAATAACTGTTCTTGCTCCTTTCAGCACAACAGTAACACCATATTCTTTTGAAAATTTTCTGGCACTTTCAACCCTGTTGGCCTGTATATTCTCAGTGGTTGTTCCCATTAAACGTGACATCTCTCCAGGGTGAGGTGTCAGAATCGCAGGTGATTTTGTTTTTTTTAATATATCAGGGTTTTTTGCTATTGCATTAAGCCCGTCTGCATCAACAATAACCGGGACAGGTGACTCTTCCAGCAGTCTGTAAACAAGCCCTGCTGTTCCAGTCCTGTCGGACATGCCCGGTCCTGCTGCAACAGCTGCTTTTCCATCAAGCAGTTTACATATTCTGTCCCATGCACTGATTCCTAAAAATCCTTTTCCATTATCCGGCAGAGGCTCTGTCATCACCTCTGTCAGCTTTGCTTCGAGAACAGAATTAAGAGTTTCAGGTGTCCCCAGGGTTACAAGCCCTGCGCCTGTCCTCATTGCAGCCCTGGCAGCCATTGCAGCAGCACCGGTTTTTCCCGGTGAACCGGCTATGATGAACAGATGGCCGAATGTGCCTTTGTGGGATTCGGGGTTGCGCAGCGGAATTACTCCCTTAAAATGGCTTTCATCTAAAAGATATTCCTGCAACCCCTGGCTTTCTATGAGCTGTCCAGGAATTCCTATATCAATGACTTCAAGGTTTCCAGTATGGAAAAGTCCCGGAAACAGGACAAGACCCCTTTTAGGCAGGCCAAAAGTACAGGTCAGATCTGCTTTTACCGCTGTCCCGAGAATTTTACCGGTTGTTGCATCAATGCCGGATGGAATGTCAACTGCTACTACTGGTATCAACGGCAAAGCATTTATATCCTCAATCACGAGTTTGTACAGGCCCCGCACTTCTGATGAAAGTCCTGTTCCGAGCATGGCATCAACAATAAGACCCGCATGTTTTATATCGTTTCCCGCCCGCTTCCATTGCTCATCATCTGTTGTCTCCAGGACCTGTCCACCCATCTGCTGAAAGGCCTGTAAATTTATTTTAGCATCACCCCTGACTTTATCAGCAGCTGAAAACAGATATACACTGGTTTTAAAGCCTTTATTGTAAAAGTAGCGGGCTATAACAAAACCGTCGCCCCCGTTATTTCCACTTCCGCACAGGACAACAATCTTTTTCTTAACATCCGGGAAATGCCGTTTTATCTGCTCACACGTGCCTCTGCCGGCATTTTCCATGAGAACAATGCCAGGTATGCCCAGATCATTAATTGTTTTTCTGTCAAGCTCCTGCATCTGCAGGGCTGTTGCAATTTGCATAAATGCTAATCCTAACTCTTGTTATTGTGGAAACAACCAGGGTGAAAATCTGAAAATTAAATCGATTCAGTGTAAAAAGTTAACAGGCACAAAGTTGCAAAGGCACAAAGAAAAAATTGTACAAACCATGATTTGTGATGTGCGAGATTGAAAGCAAAATGTCAAAGCTCAAAGGACAAAAAACAACAGAATTACTCAGATTAAATGAGTTGAAAAAATTTGTGCCTTAACAGTTTCGCAATCCGTAACACTTGTAAACCGGATAATCTCAAATACTTTTTTGCCACTTTCTACACATATTTTTTTATTACTGAACTATTTCCAGCATCTCCCTTACTGCCTGGTCAATTCCCACCAGAACTGCCCGGGCGATAATACTGTGGCCTATGCTGAACTCCTCTATCTCTTTAATAGGAACAAGTCTCTGTGTGTTTCTGTAATTCAGTCCGTGGCCAACATTTACGCGCAGGCCCATGGATGAGGCGTACTCAACTCCCTTTGCAATTTTTTTAAACTCAGAATCCTGCTCTTTACGGGTCTTTGCATCACTGTAATGGCCTGTATGTATTTCAACATAATCAGCCCCGACCTCCTTTGAGGCCAGAATCTGGTTGTCATCAGCATCCACAAAAAGGCTTACTGTAATTCCTGAACTTTTAAGTTCCCTTACGGCATTGCTAATGTGCTCTTTCTGGCCGGCAACATCAAGACCGCCTTCGGTTGTAAGCTCTTCTCTTTTCTCAGGAACAAGGCAGGACATGTCAGGTTTGACATGTTTTGCAATTTCAATTATATTGGCAACCGCGGCCATCTCCAGGTTCAATTTTGTCTTAATTGTCTGCCGCAGAATTTTAACATCCCTGTCCTGTATATGACGCCGATCTTCCCGCAGATGTACAATAATGCCATGGCACCCTGCCAGTTCTGCAAGAGCAGCTCCTGTGACAGGGTCAGGCTCTGTGATCATGCGTGCCTGTCGCACTGTTGCAATATGGTCAACGTTAACAATAAGTTTAGCCATATCATCCCCTGATTTTAATTTTATATGGTTAATTATAAACAGTTATACTTTTCTGTCAATATACTCTGCCCTTTTCACTGCATCAGCAATTCTGGCTGCAATTTTCATTGCCCTGACATTATGCACCCGAACAATATCTGCGCCGTTACAAACAGCAATTGCAACTGCTGCGCAGGTCCCATTATCCCCCTGGCTTAAATCCTCTCCTGCCATCCCGGCTATAAAGGCCTTGCGTGACGGGCCCACAAGAAGAGGTCTGCCAATAGATTTAAAGGTTTCCAAATGTTTCAATATGCTAAAGTTATCCCTGTCTTTCAAAGATTTTCCGAACCCAATGCCAGGGTCAACAATAATTTTTTCAGGATCAATTCCGGCTTCAGTGGCTGCTTTTATTCTCTCCTTTAGAAAGGCTGAAACATCATTTATCAACGAATCATAGTGTATGTTTTTCTGCATGGTCCTGGGGGTGCCCTGCATGTGCATAATTATGACAGGAACCTTGTAGTCTGAGACAACTTTTCCCATATCAGGGTCAAATCTCAATGCACTGATATCATTTACAATTTCAGCCCCTGCATCAAGAGCCTTTTGTGCAACTTCAGCCTTTGTGGTGTCAATTGAAACAGTAACGTCAATTTTACAAGCCAGATCCCTTATCACAGGAATAACCCTTTCCAGCTCTTCCTTTGCAGAGACGGAAAAAGAGCCGGGTCTGGTAGATTCTCCTCCCACATCAATAATGTCAGCACCCTGTTTGACCAGCTCAATACCATGCGCGACAGCTTTGTTTTTATCAAAATACCTGTTGCCGTCAGAAAAAGAATCAGGGGTGACATTCAGGATGCCCATTACATATGAGCGCTCTGCAAAATCTAAAATTTTATTTCCGCAAATCAGGGGAGGGGGAAAAGAAAGCTCTTTTTTGCCCATAGCAATAGATCATGAATTTAAAGATTTTTTAATTCAGGAATAAAAGCAAGAAGAGACTAAAGTATAAAGTGGGCCATAGTTTTTGTTTCAGGTCACTTTATGTCATTAATGTTTTTGTCACCCCCCTGGTTTCGGAATGTATAATAAAAATCCGGAAATTGATTTTTTATGTTTCTGTAACCGGTTTTGACAGCTGACCCTTATTATCCATTTTGCCTTCCGTGGGCTTCTCCTTTACAGGTTGTTCCTTATTGTTCGGTTTTGTTTCAAGGGTCTTTCCCTGAACAATTGCTTCAACCTCATCCGTATCAAGGGACTCCCGCTCCAGAAGATTTTCCGCAAGATTTTTAAGTGTGTCAGTGTTTTCTGTCAGAAGCTTCGTGACTCTCTCATGATTATCGCTGACAATTTTTCTTACTTCGCTGTCAATTTCGACTGCTGTTGATTCGCTGTAGTCACGATGCTGTGCAATCTCCCTGCCTAAAAATATCTGCTCTTCTTTTTTTCCATATGTCAGGAGTCCTAATTTTTTACTCATGCCCCACTCACATACCATCTTTCTTGCCATGTCGGTTGCACGCTCCAGGTCATTGCCTGCTCCTGTAGTAACATCATTGAAAATAATCTCTTCTGCAACCCTTCCCCCTAAAAGAATTGCAATATTATTTGTCAGATATTTTTTTGGATAGGTATGTTTTTCATCAATGGGAAGCTGTTGTGTAAGCCCTAAAGCCATTCCCCTCGGAATGATGGTAACCTTATGAATCGGATCAGTGTCCGGTAAAAGTTTTGCCACAAGGGCATGACCAGCCTCATGATATGCGGTAAGCTTTTTTTCTTCCTGGCTAATAATCATGCTCTTTCGCTCTGCACCCATTAAAACCTTGTCCTTTGCCTGCTCGAAATTTTCCATTTCTATATTGTCTCTTTCTTCGCGTGCAGCCAAAAGCGCTGCTTCATTTACCAGGTTGGCCAGGTCTGCTCCGCAAAAGCCGGGGGTCCCGCGCGAGAGAACTTTCAGATCAACGTTTTCTGCGACAGGTGTTTTTTTTGTGTGAACTTTCAGAATACCTTCTCTTCCCCTTATGTCAGGCAGAGGCACCACTATGCGCCTGTCAAAACGTCCCGGCCGGAGCAAAGCAGGGTCTAAAACATCAGGCCTGTTTGTTGCCGCAACAAGGATAACCCCCTCATTTGACTCAAAGCCATCCATCTCGACAAGAAGCTGATTCAGGGTCTGCTCACGCTCATCATGGCCACCCCCTAATCCTGCTCCCCTGTGTCTGCCAACAGCATCTATCTCGTCAATAAAAATTATACACGGGGCATTTTTCTTCCCCTGTGTGAAAAGGTCTCTTACCCTGGCAGCACCCACTCCGACAAACATTTCTACAAAATCTGATCCGCTTATACTGAAAAAAGGGACCCCTGCTTCTCCTGCAATAGCACGTGCAAGAAGGGTCTTGCCTGTTCCCGGTGCGCCAATGAGTATGGCTCCCTTGGGTATTTTCCCGCCAAGCCTGGTGAACTTTTTAGGGTCTTTGAGGAAGTCAATAATTTCCTCAACTTCATGTTTTGCTTCGTCAATCCCCGCAACATCTTCAAAAGTAATTTTCTGCTGGTTCTCATTTAAAAGTCTTGCCTTGCTTTTCCCGAAAGACATGGCCTTGCCACCGCCCCCCTGAACCTGACGCATGAAAAAAATCCAGACACCAATAAGCAGAAGCATTGGAAACCATGAGATAAAAATCTGCATCCACCAGGAGGACTGCTCATCGGGCCTGATATCAACAGTCACACCCTTGTCTATCATTTCACGTACAAACTCGGGGTCATTTATCGAAAATGTTTTAAATTCAGCTCCATTGGTGAATCTGCCGAAAATATTATTGCCCTGGATAGTGACTTCCTGTACCTCCCCACTGTCAACAGCAAGTTTAAGTTCGCTGAAAATAATTTTCTGCCTTCGGGTTTTTGGCTGGTTGAAAAGATTGAACATCAAGATCATTATTAAAACGACTGAAAGCCATATGGCCATATTTTTATAAAATGGATTCATAGATATTATTTTTACCTTTGTTTTAAATATTTTATACTGTCTTACTCTGAAAACCTGCTCAAATTAAATATCATATAGGTTTCTGCATATAATAACAACAAAAATCTCTCAACCTGAAATCCTATTCTATCCATACCTTGAGAACTTTGCTGGAATCAGGTGTCAGCTTAAATCGTTCATCAATTCTTAAACCGCAGACCATGGCAATTCTGTCCTGGGAGAGAATTACAGGGATTTTGTGCCGTTCCCGAACAGGTATCTTGCAGTCAATGAATAAATCCTTAAGTTTTTTACAGCCCCCAAGTCCCAGGGGAAAAAATCTGTCGCCAGGCAGCCAGCTGCGGATTACAAGCGGGAATTTAACCTCGTCATAGTTTAAAAACTCAACATTGTCACCTCTGTTAATACAGGCGTTGTTTTTTTCTGCATTTTTTTCAGTCTGAAAAACAATCTTCCGGCCTGTTTGCTCAATCCTGACACTGTCGGGCAGGGTGTTGAAAGAGTAACAAAAAGATGTCCTGTTCACTTCCTCAAGGACAAAGACAAGCTTATTGTATTCCCGCCATACACAGCACC
>JAJRXD010000132.1 GCA_024276465.1 Deltaproteobacteria bacterium | reverse complement strand
TGTTTTTTTTAACCCATTGCACCGTAGCCTTGCATGAGTGTCTTTCTGCAGATGAAGGGTCCAAACTGTTTGAGTCCCGACTTGTCGGGACGAGTTTTTGGACCCGCTGCAGAAGATGCTCATGCAGGGGAAGCCGCAGGCCAAGGTGCAGGGTGCCTTTTCTTTTGGTACTTTTCTTTGGAGCAAGCAAAGAAAAGTACCTGTTTGTTGCCACACTGAATCTCTCAGGATTACTGATTTTCAATCTGTCCTGAATTTTTCGGGGAAACTCCTGAATAATTAACTGTAGATAATTTTTAAAAAAAGTGTAAAAATTATGGGTAATTCCGAGCTCGAGCTAAACACATAATTGGAGGCAAAAATGCTTGATTTAATCAAAACAGTCTTTAAAAAAACCATTCGTAAAAATCAGGATGCGTTTTCACAAAAAGGCGATACCGAGGCAGAACTGCAGATCGCAACATGTGCAGTTCTTCTTGAGATAGCCAATGCTGATGATGAATTCTCCCCTGAAGAAGAGCAAAGGATTGAAGAGTTGATGAAATCTCACTTCAACCTTCCCATAGAGACGTTTCATGAAATAAAGGCAATCTCTGAAAAAAGGCGAAATGAGAGTATCGATCTCTGGCATTTCACCAATACCATAAAAGAGAATTATACCCCTGAACAGAAAAAAATGGTTATTGAAATGATCTGGGGTGTAATCTATGCTGATAAAAAGTTAGATGCTTACGAGGATTACATGATCCATAAACTTGCAACACTCCTCGGGGTAAACCACAAGCAACTCATCGATGCAAAACTGAAAGCAAAAAATAAAACCTTTTCAGGCTGACACAGGCACAGGTTAAGCTTCAAAAGAACCTACCATAGACAGAGGGAGGGCAATGGAGGAGATACAGGTTAATACCAGCAGACAGACGGAAATGATTGACATAACATCCAGGGTGAGTTCTGTTGTAAAAAAATCAGGGATTCAAAACGGGGTCTGCACTGTCTTTGTACCCCATACAACAGCAGCTGTTACCATAAATGAAAATGCTGACCCGGCGGTAATGCGTGATATACTGATGGAGACAAACAAGGTAATACCCTTTAAGGATGGATACACCCACGCTGAGGGAAACTCATCCGCACACATTAAGTCTTCTCTTTTTGGCTGTTCTATCGCAGTTATAGTTGAAAACAACAGCCTCAGACTTGGAACCTGGCAGTCAATTTTCTTCTGTGAGTTTGACGGACCGAGGAGCCGAAGGGTCTGGGTAGAGATATCAGGTTAATAAATCGTTTATAGTGGTACCCATCTATAAACTTAACCAGGGAGAAATAGTGGCATTTATAGATTCTCATGCACACCTTGACCTGCCTGAGTTTAACAGTGACAGGCAGGAAGCAATAAAGCGTGCGCAGGAAAACGGAATAGAAAAAATCATTACCATTGGCATAGGGATCAGGGAGTGCAAAGCAGCATTAAATATTGCGGGCTCCCATCCTTTTATTTTTGCAGCAATAGGAATTCATCCACACAATGCAAAAACAATCAGCCTTTAAGTTCTGGATTTTCTTGAAAAAAATTCAAAGAACAAAAAGGTGGTCGCCCTTGGCGAAATGGGTCTTGATTTTTTCAGAAATTTATCACCGAAAGAGGATCAGACAAGGTGTTTTCGTGCCCAGCTTGACCTTTCCAAAAGCCTTAACCTCCCTGTAATTATCCATGACAGGGAAGCCCATAAGGAAACTCTATCAATCCTTAATGAAGAAAAAGCCTGGGAGACAGGGGGGGTAATACACTGCTTTTCCGGTGATATTAAAATGGCTACTGCCTGCGTGGATATGGGTTTTTATATTTCCATACCAGGTACTGTTACCTTTAATAATGCAAAAACACTCCATGGGGTTGTAAAAAAGGTTCCCCTGAAAAATCTTCTCATAGAAACAGATGCCCCGTTTCTTGCTCCTGTTCCTTTTCGCGGAAAAAGAAACGAACCAGCCCATGTAAAGCTTGTTGCCGAAAAAATTGCTCAGATTAAAAACATATCTCCGGAGGAAGTAGCATACGCCACAACAAAAAACGCAAAAACACTTTTTTCACTTCCATAATCCAACTGCCTGTAATTTCCCATTCAGCCTGTCCTTTAAGCAGGTATAGCGTCTTTTTGTCCTGTCATTCCTTAAGCCTATTGCCATGGCTTTTCTGGTTCCAACCATAACAACAAGTTTCTTGCCTCTTGTCACTCCCGTATAAATGAGGTTTCTCTGCAGCAGCATGTAGTGCTGTGTAAGGACCGGCATGACAACAGCAGGAAACTCTGACCCCTGTGACTTATGCACGGATACAGCATACGCCAGAATAATTTCATCAAGATCAGCAAAATCATATTCCACGTGCCTGCTGTCAAAACCGACCGTTACCTTCTGATTATTAATATCAATCCCCTTGATCTCTCCAATATCTCCGTTAAAGATCTCTTTGTCATAATTATTTTTTATCTGCATGACTTTATCATTTATACGAAAGTTCTTATTGCCTCTGGTAATTCCGTCCTGTCTTGGGTTGTGAACCTTCTGCAGCTCCATGTTCAGATTTTCAGTGCCAACCATTCCCCTGTGCATCGGTGTTAACACCTGGATATCATGCATTGGATCAAAGCCGAATCTGCCAGGTATACGTTCACTTGTCAGTTCCACTATCATCTTCAGGGCATCCTCAGGATTTTCCTTCTCTATGAAGTAGAAATCCTCAAGCTGCTCACTGGAAGTCTTAAGCAAAGGCATCAAGCCGCTGTTAATCATGTGGGCATTTACAATTATAAGGCTCTCTTTGGCCTGTCTGAAAATTTCATCAAGCTCAATGACAGGCACAGCACCTGAATCAATAATATCCTTTAATACATTCCCTGCACCTACAGAAGGAAGCTGGTTTACATCCCCGACCAGAATCAGGGTTGCTCCCTCAGGAACAGCTTTCAGCAAATGATGCATCAGCACAGTGTCTATCATTGAGGCTTCATCAATTATCACCAAATCACATTTCAGCGGATTGAATTCGTTTATCTCAAACTCGCCATTTTTGGGGCTGTATTTAAGCATCCTGTGGATGGTCCTTGCTTCACGCCCTGTGGTTTCATTCATTCTTTTTGCCGCCCTTCCTGTTGGAGCAGCAAGCAGTATGTTGATTCCAAGCCTTGAAAATATTTTTAATATGGCGTTTATGATTGTAGTTTTGCCTGTGCCTGGTCCACCTGTGATGACCATTACTTTACTTTCAATAGCCAATCTTATTGCAACCTTCTGTTTTTCAGCAAGCGTAATGGAAAGCTTTGTCTGGACCCATTGCAATGCCTTTCCAGGCTCAATTTCCCTTGTTGATTTTGGAGCACGGACAATACTGTTGAGTCGCTCTGCTATGCCTGTTTCACACAGATAATATTTTGCAAGATATACTGCCTTACTGTTTTCCCTGTATTCATCTGTTCCTCCACCCAGAGCCTCAATAACAATTTTTTTGTCAAATGCAATTGCCCCTAAAGCCTTCACAACAACTTCACGTTCAACCTTGAGCATTTCCTGGCACTTCTTCACAAGTGGTTCATAAGGATAATGCACATGACCATCTTCAGACAGATGTTGCAGAACATACAGTATCCCTGCTTCCACCCTCCGGGGGGAATCTTTTGGAAATCCTATTTTTTCAGAAATTTTGTCAGCGGTTACAAACCCAATACCGAAAACATCTGTTGCAAGCCGGAAAGGATTTTCTTTGACAATCATTATGGAATCACTGCCGTACTGCCTGAATATCTTAGTGGCATAACCTGAGCTGACATCATGGGATTGAAGAAACAACATCACGTTACGGATCTCTTTCTGGTCTTCCCATGCCTCTTTAATCATTTCAATCCGAACATCACCGATACCTTCAACCTCTGTAAGTCTATTGATATTCTTTTCAATTATATTGAGGGTGTCTTTGCCGAACTTTTCAACAATACGTTTTGCCATTACAGGGCCAAGACCTTTAATCAGACCCGACCCAAGATATTTTTCAATCCCATGCACAGAGGCTGGAGTCAGGGTCTCATAATGAACAATTTTAAACTGCTCTCCGTATTTTGGATGATCTGCCCATTCACCTTTCATTAACAGGATCTCACCTGGTGCAGGGGAAGCAATACTGCCTACAACAGTAACCAGCCTCTCCCGGCCTGCCACCTTTACTCTGGCTACAGTATAGCCGTTTTCTTCATTGTTGTAGGCAATTCGTTCTATCTGTCCTTTAAGTTCTGTAAGCATGGCTTCAAATCAGATGGTTGGAAAATCAGTATTATGGAAAATTATATATTTTTTTATCCGTTTCGGAAAGCCCTTATGTTCACCAAAGAACAGATATAAAAAACATTTTTTACTTTTTTAGCCTTGTTTTTTTGTCTTGCAAGTAAAATAATAATAAAATATTAATAACAAAGGGGAGAGTTTAACAAACAATGAGCATTAATATTCATATTTTTTCTGATTACATCTGACCCTTCTGCTATGTCGGCAAGGGCATTGTCGATAAGTTAAAGAAGGAGTTTGATATAAAGGATAAATGGCTTGGGTTTGAAATCCATCCTGAAACACCTCCGGAGGGTGTGATCCTGACTGAACGGTTTCCACATATTGACTGGAAGGAAATGTATAAAAATCTTCGCCTCTCAGGTGCTCAGTTTGGAATTACATTTGCTCAGGTAAGACTTCTGTCCAACTCAAGAACAGCACTTGAAGCAGGCGAGTTTGCCAGGGATCATGGAAAATTTGACCTGTTCCATGAGCAGGTCTTTCAGTCCTATTTCACTGAAAACAGAGACATTGGAAACCTGGATGTTATAATGGAAATTGCAAAAGATTGCGGTTTAAATTCAGATGAGCTGAAGCAGGCCCTGAGGGGGAAAAAATATTTGCCGCGCCTTAAAAAAATATCCCTTGAAGCTCATAAAAACAATATCAACAGTGCTCCAACCTTTATTATTGAGAACAAGCTTGCCATTATCGGTGCACAGCCAACTGAAGTTTTCAGAGATGCCCTGAAAAAATTTCAGTGATTTATTCTCTGACTCCTGAATTTGCAATTCTCAACTTAATGTCATTATATCTGAAAAAAATCACGGTTAAGGTTTAATTAGACATTATTTTCTGCTTGCCAGTACTGAAAAAATGCAGTATAAATAACACTGAAAACAGGTATTTGTTGTGAAATGTAGAATTATTTCAGCATATTATCCTTTGACATTTAATTTGCTTCTTGTTATTATTATCTCTGATGATTCGTCATCAACTGATAGCCTTCGGAGTATCCCCTCACTCCGGGGGCTTTCTTTTTTGTATTCTTTCGTGAAACCCTTGTGTTGAAAGGGACTTCAAACCACAATAAACAAATGGTACAATATTTTCAGGTATTACAACAGCAATAAAAAAAACCGCCTGTGGTATATTTCAACCTTTAGGCGGTCTGCGTCAGTTGTTTTGTTCCCTTTATCATATCTCCCTCCTGCCTGAATCATGTACACTGATTCTGGCATCTTAAATGCTTCCCTGGTGAACTGCCAAAACAGGTTGTCTGATGTTTCTTTAAATGTCAGGAAATTTGATGCAATTATAAAACATTAGATGATCGGCCAAACTTTTACGGCACCATCAAACACCCTGTCCTGTTATACTGGTTTTTCATAATGCTGAGGTCAAAAATATCAACCTTGCCGTCATCATTACAGTCAGCATCACAAGGGGTCACAGCACAGTCATTCCTGCTGTAGTCATTCTTCATTACAGCAAGGTCAAAGATGTCTACCCTGGTGCTGTTGTCACAGTCAGCATAGCATTCACACACATCCCCTATGCCGTTGTTATTGATATCCCCCTGCTCCCGCTGGCATATCTCATCGCTGCCACACCCCCAACTGCTTGTACAGGGAACTCCTGTGCCTACAACCATGCCACCAATTGCTTTCACACAGGTACCCAAATCTGAGCCATTTGCTGTTCCAGGACAGTTGTCACCACAAGCATCCCCGACTCCATCTGCATCTGCATCTGCTTGATCTGGATTATTAATCCCTGGACAGCTGTCACACACATCTCCCACAGTATCATTGTCAAAGTCCGACTGGTCAGGGTTATACGCATTGGGACAGTTGTCAGCATTGTCATTGATGCCATCATTGTCATAATCATCAGGAGCATGGATATGTATTACTCTGGGGTAGTAGGTGGCATAAACAAAATTCGGACTGCGTTCCGGTGTGTGGCATGACAGGCATGTGGATTCAGATGTTTGACCAAAAGGAGTACCTGGCCATACAGAATGATCTCCACCAGCGCCATGGCACATTTCGCACTGAACCCCTTCCATTTCCGGAGTAGTATCTGACATCACAAATCCTCCAGTATACCCAAAACCATTCGTATGGCAGCTGAAACACTCACTATTGTATTCCTGACCTCTTACTGTCAAGCTGAAAAAAGCGGCTGCATGACTCGTGTTAGCCCATTGGTCTGTCTGGACACTATGGCATAATTCGCATGTGCTGTAACCAGCATAATATCCCCCTGAGGGAGGGTCTACCTGTGGCAGGTTCAAAAGCTCATCCTTACTGGCCTCTAAACGGAGAGAATATTCATCCATCAAAGCCTGCACTTCTAAATCTTCACTGTAAAAATAGTTTAATAAAACACTGCTTCCCACTGCATCATACAGGTTATTGTTCTGGTCAAACCTGAGCACCAGGTTGCCAACTGTTTTGCCTTCATAGCCAGCTTTAACAATGTACACCCCATTGACCTGCAATAAGGTCTCCTCTTCAATTCCATTCCCGCAGATAATCACATCAATTCCCGCAGTAGCTTCTGCAATAGCAATAGAATTATTAATTCCCACATGGGCAAGCACAATAATTATGTCAACATTATTTTTTATATTGTCAATTTCCGTTTGAAGGGCCGTTATCTCATCTAATACCAGAACACTTCTTGAATTGATGAAATTTGACTGCAGGATTATATCAGCATACTCCTGTGAAACAATTCCTATAAAGCCAATCCTTACATTATCAAACTGCACTATTTTATTAGGTGCTGTAACATGCTCTCCAGTATCTTCATACACAACATTTGCGTTAATTGTTGGAACATTAAACTGATTTGTATAGTTAACAAGAAAGTCAACGCCAAAATTGAACTCATTACTGCCTAAATTGAACATATTGTAGGACATCATCCCCATGGCTTCTATTGCTATTTCAGCTTTTATCTGTGTCTGTAATCCATAAGAGCCAAAAACATTGCCGGCATCCAGGACTATTACATTATTACCTGCTACTCCCTGTATCGACTTAATATAGGTAGCTCGCCGAGCTAACCCACCTACAGGATCTCCTCACCCACATGGCTCGATTTGCCCTAATGCATCTCCAGTATAAAGTATTGTAATTTCAGTTGCAGCTGCAGGCAGGTTTATAGATAGGGAAGAAAAAAAGACAAAAAAAGCTGCCACTACAAGCCCTGAATAATGTTTTTTCATTACTCATCCTCAAAAAAATGACGGGTGACTTAACAGTAAAACAGGATTAAATATTAGCCAAGAAAGGCAATATATGATACAATAAAGTTTGATAAAAGTCAAGCAAATACTTATAAATGCCTGTTTTTTCATTGCTCAACAACTGCGTATAAGGGGTGTCACATCTTGATTAGTGATTTAATTCGTTTATATTTCCTTCGCATATTCTGATCATTAGAAATATTCTCGCGCAACATATGTACTCGCCGACTGACCGCAGAATAACTTAATCCAAACATCTCTCCGGTTT